>JBQGDK010000109.1:0-6901 GCA_052039025.1 Actinomycetota bacterium | reverse complement strand
GCCAGGTCCCCACGCGTACCCCGCACCGTGAGGGGCTCCGCGGCCACGTCGATCCGCACGCCGGCGGCCTCGGCGTCGGGCAGGGCCCGCTCGACCTCCTCGGCCACCACCTCGTCGAGCCGCAGCGGCCCCATGACCGCCCGTTCGGCCTCGAGCCGCGACAGGTCGAGGAGGTCCGACACGATGCGAGATAGCCGCTCGGCGTCGCGTCGGAGCTGACCGGCGAACCGCGCCGCGGACCCGGGGTCGTCGGCCACGGCTCGCTCCACGGTCTCGGCGGCCGCCCGGATCGCTGCCGCCGGCGTCTTCAGCTCGTGGGAGGCGTCGGCCACGAAGTCCCGCCGCATCGCTTCCACCCTCCTGGACGCGGTCACGTCGCGGAGGACCACGAGCACCTCGCCGGGCTCGCGCAACGCCACCGTGGACACGCGGAGCACCCGTGCCGGCAAGCCGGTCTCGACCTCGCGCTCGCGGGCCCGGCCGTCGGCCCTGGTCTCCCCGACCTGTGCGCGGACACCCGGCGCGGTCAGGGTCCGCAGGGTCGCCGGGACCCCCGCGAGGAGCCGCGAGGCCGCGGAGTTCACGTACCCGACCACATCGTCCGGCGCCACCAGGAGCACGCCCTCCTCCATCGCCGAGAGGATCGCCTCCCGCTGCTCCCGATCGCGTCCGATCTCGTCGATGCGACGCTCCAGGTCGTCGGCCATGCGGTTCAGGGTGGTCCCGAGCACATCGAGCTCGGACGTGCCCTCCGGCGGCACCCGGACCCCGAGCTCGCCCCGGGCCATCCGCGACACCCGGGCCGTCATCCCTTCGAGCGGGCGTGCCAGGCTCCGCGCCACCAGCCACACGGCCAGCACCCCGACGACGGCGGCAGCCGCGGTCGCGCCGAGCACGATGGCTCGAACGCCGGCCAGGCGGTCGCCCACGATCGACAGCGGGAGGGCGACCCGGACGATGAGATCGTCCCGAGGCGGGAGGGCCACGTACCGGTACGGCTCCCCGACCGTCTCGCTGGTGCGGGAGGCCACGCCGACCTCGCCCCCGACGGCGGCCCGGACCTCCGGCCGGTGGGCGTGGTTCTCGATGCCCGCCGGGTCTCGGGCCGAATCGGCGACGACGACGCCGTCGGTCCGGATCACCGTGATGCGGACCCCGGTCTCCCGGCCGAGGGCCACGGCCGCGGGCTGGAGATCCGACGGTGGCTCCGGCAGGGCCGCCCGGATGGCCCGGGCCCGGGAGACGAGGGAGTCGGTGAGCTCGTCGAGGAACGCCGCCGCCAGAGCCCGGTCGAGGATGAAGGCCAGGGCCGCCAGGACCGCCACCACCGTCACCGCGTACCGGATCAGCAGCCGACCCGCGAGCGTGGGCCGGGCACGCGCGTTCACCGGGGTCACTCTAGAGCCGGCTGATGGCGAGGGCAGAAGTAGGTGGTTCGCCCCCCGACGACGGTGCGACCGAGCGGGGTCCGGCACCGCGGGCAGGCCGCGTCGGGCCGTCCGCGGACATGGATGAGCCAGCCCGAGGGGAGGCGGTCGAACCGGTCCACGGACGTGCGGACGACCGCGCGGATCGCCTCGAACAGCCGCTCCCGCTCCTCGGGCCCGAGCTCCTCGATCCGCCGGGCGGGATGGATCCCGGCGCGCCACAGCGCCTCGTCCGCCAGCAGGTTGCCGATCCCGGCCAGGAAGCGCTGGTCCATGAGCGCGGCCTTGACCCGACCGCGGCGGCGCGCCACCAGGTCCCGGAAAGATCGGCGGTCGAGCGCGAGCGCATCCGGCCCCAGCGGCCCCAGGACCGCCCCCGCCTCCTCACGGTCGTGGGCGAGCCACAGCCCGCCGAGCTTGCGCATGTTCCGGTACCGGAGCTCGCCCTGATCGAGCTCGAAGATCACCCGGTCGTGGCGGTGGCGTCCCCCCGGGCCGTCCGCGGGGATCAGCTCGCCCGTCATCCCGAAGTGGATCAGCACGGCCGGACCCGTGGTCCAGGCCAGGAGCCACTTGCCGTGCCGCTCGGGGTCCTCGAACCCGTGGCCGCGGAGGGCCCGGTCGAGGTCGTCCGCCGCGGCGTTGCGGAGGATCCCGGGATCGGTGGTCACGGTCCGCTCGATCCGTCGTCCTCGGGCGTGCCGGGCCAGGACCCTTCGAGCGTGCTCGACGTCGGGGAGCTCGGGCACGCTACGCGGGGAGCGAGGCCAGGAGGCCGCGGACCCGGCGCTCGATCTCGTCGCGCATCGCCCGGACCTCCTCGACGGGCTTCCCCGCGGGGTCGGGGAGCTCCCAGTCCTCGTACCGCTTCCCCGGGTAGAGGGGGCACTCGTCACCGCACCCCATCGTCACGACGACGTCGGCCTCGCGGACGGTCTCATCCTCGAGCCGCCGCGGTCGCGCAGAGGAGAGGTCGATGCCGACCTCACGCATCGCCTCGACCACGCCGGGATGGACGTCGTCGGCGGGCCGCGTGCCGGCCGAGAGGACCCGGGCCCGGCCGCCGGCGATCCGCTCGAGCAGGGCTGCCGCCATCTGCGACCGGCCGGCGTTGCGGACGCATACGAACAGGACGGTCGGCCTCATCCCACGAACCGGTAGCCGAGGCCCCGGACCGTGAGCAGGTGCTCGGGGCTGTGCGGATCCTCCTCGATCTTGCGGCGGATCCGCTTCACGTGCACGTCGAGCGTCTTGGTGTCGCCGAAGTAGTCCGAGCCCCACACCGCGTCGATCAGGAAGTCGCGGGTCAGGAGCCGCCCCGGGCGCCGCAGGAACGTCTCCAGGAGGTCGAACTCCTTCGGCGGGAACGCCACCGGCTCGCCCCGGACCCGGGCCTCGTGCCGGCCCACGTCGAGTTCCACCGGGCCGCCGACGAGGACGTCCTCCCCTCCGTCCGGCGAGCCGTTCAGCCGGGCCCGCCGCAGGTTGGCCCGGACCCGAGACACCAGCTCGCGCATCGAGAACGGTTTCGTGACGTAGTCATCGGCGCCGAGCTCGAGGCCGGCGACCTTGTCGGCCTCGGCGTCCTTGGCCGTGACGATGATCACCGGGACCACGGACTCCGCCCGGATCGACCGGCACACGTCCAGTCCGGACACCACGGGGAGCATCAGGTCGAGGATCACCAGGTCGACCTCCCGGAAGCGCTCCAGGGCCCGGCGGCCGTCCGTGGCGACGTCCACCGTGTAGCCCTCCCGCTCGAGGTTGTAGCGGATCGACTCGGCCAGGGACGCCTCGTCCTCGACGACCAGGATCCGGCCGTGACCCTCAGCCCCCAGGGCTTACCTCCGGGTGCGATGCGTCGGTGAACTCCTGGAACTCGCCGGTGAGAAGGAACGCGACCTGCTCGGCGATGTCGACGGCGTGGTCGCCGACACGCTCGAGCTGACGGGAGACGATCATCATCCGGATGGCCCACTCCAGCATGTCCTGGTCGTCGGCACAGGCCGCCACCTCTCGGTAGATCCCTCGGTTGAGTCGGTCCACGGGGTCGTCCATCTCCGGCAGCCGCTGGGCCAGGGCCAGGTCACGCTTCACCAGGGCCTCGAGCGCGGTGCGGATCATCGGCCGGACCACGTCGCCCATCTCGCGGAGGTGCGTGAGGATCCCCGGGTTCGCCGGCAGCGACCGCGTGGCGCGAGCGATCTTCACGATGTTCACGGCCATGTCCCCGATCCGCTCCAGGTGCAGGTTCACGTGGACGATGGCGGAGAGCAGTCGCAGGTCGCCCGCCACCGGGGTCTGCAGCGCGAGGAGCTCCAGCCAGCGCCGTTCCACGTCCAGGTAGCGCTCGTCGATCTCGTCGTCTCCGGCGATGATCGCGTCGATCTCGGCATCCTCGCGTGAGACGAGGACGTCCACGGCCCTCCCCAGGGCGCGCTCGGCGAGCTCGCCGAGGGTCAGAAGGTCGACCTCCAGGGCCTCCAGCTCCTCGTGGAAGTGCCGTCGAGCCTTCACCCGCCCTGAGGACCCGGGGCGATCGCTCATGTCGTCGTCAAGGATATCCACCGCCGCCGGTGACCATCGAGCCCAGCCGCGACATGTTCACCCCGAGTTCACCTGGAGGACGGATCCCGGCCACGGCCGGTCTCTAGCATCCGCCGCGGTGACCCGAGACGGGAGGACACGGGGATGAGCAGAGGACGGATGCTCGTGGCCGGGCTGGCCGCGGTGGCGCTACTCGGTGCGGCCTGTGGCGGCGGCGCCGACGGCGACGGTTCGAGCACCGGCGAAAGCCTGACCGGATCGATCTTCATCTCCGGCTCCTCGACCGTGGAGCCGATCAGCTCGCTCGTCGCCGAGCTGTTCGCCGAGGAGAACCCCGACGTCGAGATCACGGTCGAGGGTCCCGGAACGGGGGACGGCTTCGAGCTGTTCTGCAACGGAGAGACCGACATCTCCGACGCGTCCCGTCCGATCGAGCAGGAGGAGATCGACGCCTGCGACGCCACCGGGGTCGAGTACACCGAGCTCGAGGTCGCCATCGACGGGATGGCCGTGCTCACCTCTCCGGCCAACGACGCGATCAGCTGCCTCTCGTTCGAGGACCTCTACGCGCTCCTCGGTCCCGAGTCCGAGGGCTTCGAGAGCTGGTCGGACGCGAACGAGCTCGCCGCGGAGGTGGGCGGGGCCGGAGACTATCCGGACGCGCCGCTGGTGGTCACGGCTCCCGGTGAGGAGTCGGGGACCTACGACTCTTTCATCGAGCTGGCCCTCGAGGGCATCGCGGAGGAGCGGGGGCAGGAGGCCACCTCCCGGCCGGATTACCAGGCCTCGGCGAACGACAACGTGATCATCGACGGGATCGCCGGGACCGACACCTCCCTCGGGTGGGTCGGCTTCTCCTTCTACGAGCAGAACCGGGACGTGGTGAAGGCGATCGAGGTCGACGGCGGCGAGGGCTGTGTGGCTCCCTCGTTCGAGACGATCTCCGGTGGCACCTATCCGCTCTCCCGGTCGCTCTTCGTCTACGTGAACGACGCCAGGGCGGCGGAGAACGAGGCGCTGGCCGCCTTCGTGGACTTCTACATGACGGACACCGGACTCCGCACGGCCGTCGAGGAAGTGGCGTACGTGACGTTGCCCGATGACCGCATCGCGGCCACCCGGAGCGCCTGGGAGGAGGCCGGGCCTGCCTAGCGCGAGACGGCGGAGCGACGAGGGCCGGGGGAGGCTCGGAAACCGGGTCGCCTCCGGCCCCGCCGTTCCAGGGGGAGTGATCGTGGCTGCGGTGGGGATCGCGGAGCTGGCAGGGGACGCTCGGAGGCGCCGGAAGGAGGCGCGCATCCGCTGGTTCTTCCTGGCCGCCGCGGCCATGGCCATCGTCATCAATGTGGCCATCCTGTTCTCGCTGTTCGACGGCGTCGTCGAGTTCTTCGAACAGCTTGCGCGGGGCCCGGGCTTCGGCGTCCTGTGGAACGACACGGGCTGGTTCCCTCGACGCAACCTCTTCGACGTGAGGACCGTCTTCGTGGGGACGGTGATGATCTCCGCGATCGCCATGATCGTGGCCACCCCGTTGGGCCTGGGCTCGGCCATGTACCTCTCCGAGTACGCAAGCGGGCGGGCCCGGCGGATCCTCAAGCCGATCGTGGAGATCCTGGCCGGCATCCCGAGCGTGGTGATGGCCTACTTCGTGATCAGCTTCGTCAGCCCGGACGTCGTCCAGCGCATCTTCAGCGAGGCGACCTTCTACAACATGCTCGGAGCGGGCATCGGCGTGGGGATCCTGATCAGCCCGATCGTGGCGTCGGTGGCCGAGGACGCCATGCACGCTGTTCCGAACACCCTGCGCGAGGCGTCGTTCGGGCTGGGGGCCCGACGGAAGGCCACCACGCTCCGAACGGTGTTCCCCGCTGCGGTCTCGGGGATCGTGGCGGCGCTGATCCTCGGTGTGTCTCGGGCCATCGGAGAGACCCTCGTGGTGACGTTGGCCGCCGGGGCGACGGGCGGGTCGGCCTTCACCCTGGACCCCCTGGGGCCGGGGCAGACCATGACCGCGGCCATGGCCTCGCTGGCCACGGGTTCGGACCAGGTCAAAGGGGGGAGCGCGGCCTATCCGAGCCTGTTCTTCCTGGGCGCGCTGCTGTTCCTCGTCACGCTGGTCCTGAACCTCGCCAGCGACCGGTTCGTGCGGCGGGTCCGGAGGAGGTACTGATGGCCGGGACGGACACGCTCGGGCGAGCGGGGCCGACCACCGAGGCGGTGCGCCGGTCGCTCGTGGCGAAGCGGCCCGACATCGGCGGGATGCTGTTCCAGGCCGCCCTGCTGCTGGCCCTCTTCGTTGCCCTGGCCGTGCTGGTGACCTTGATCGCGGACGTGCTCGGAACGGCCCTGAAGGTCTTCTCCGAACGAGGCCCGACGTTCCTCACCGACAACCTGTCGTCGCTGCCTGAGCGGGCGGGTGTGGGACAGGGGATCGTCGGGTCGCTCTGGCTCATGGGGTTCGTGGCGGTGATCTCGTTCTCCCTGGGCATCGCTGCTGCCATCTACCTCGAGGAGTACGCGACCGACAATCGTTTCACCCGGTTCCTGACCGCGAGCATCCGGAACCTGGCCGGCGTCCCCTCGGTCGTGTACGGGCTCCTCGGGCTGGCCATCTTCGTCCAGCTGCTCGCCGGCGTGACCGGAGGACGGAGCCTCATGAGCGGCGGCCTGACCATGGCCATCCTGGTCCTGCCGATCGTCATCATCACCTCGTCGGAGGCGATCCGGGCGGTGTCTCAGGGGATCCGTGAAGCCGCCTTCGGCGTGGGGGCCACGCGGTGGGAGGTGGTCCGGAGCCACGTGCTGCCCTCCGCGGCGCCCGGCGTCCTGACCGGGACGATCCTGGCGCTGGCCCGGGCCCTGGGGGAGGCCGCCCCGCTCCTCCTCATCGGCGGAGCTCCGACGTTCTTCGCCGCGGGGGACCGTGG
>JBQGDK010000108.1:0-4778 GCA_052039025.1 Actinomycetota bacterium | reverse complement strand
GCCCGCCGTCGTGGCTCACGCTCGGCCTGGAGCGGGCGGGGACACTCCGGTACGGGGAGAACCCGCACC
The DNA here is from genome assembly GCA_052039025.1 of Actinomycetota bacterium. Taxonomy (GTDB): domain Bacteria; phylum Actinomycetota; class UBA4738; order UBA4738; family CALAEC01; genus CALAEC01. Next base: position 4,709 of record JBQGDK010000108.1, on the reverse strand, counting down.
AGGAGGCGGCGCTGTACCGGGAGGTCCTCACCGCCGGTCCGCTCGGGGGCGCGAGGGTCCTCCAGGGCAAGGAGATGTCGTTCAACAACTGGCTCGACGCGGATGCGGCGAGGACGCTGGCGTGGTCGCTCGGTCCTCGGGCCGCCGTCATCGTCAAGCACAACAATCCCTGCGGCGCCGCCGTGGCCGATTCACTGGTGGACGCGTACCGGGCCGCCCTGGCCTCCGACCCGGTGTCGGCGTTCGGCGGCGTCGTGGCGTTCAGCGAGGAGGTCGACGGGGCCACGGCCGGCGCCATGGCCGAGGTGTTCACCGAGGTCGTGGTGGCACCGAGCTTCAGCCCCGAGGCCGCCGAGGCGTTGGCCTCGAAGGCGAACCTGCGCGTGGTCCGGGCCCCCCGGCCCGCCCGCTCGCGCCTCGAGGTTCGCACGATCGAGGGCGGCGCGCTGGCGCAGGACGCCGATCCGGTCGAAGAGGACCCCAAGGGCTTCACGGTGGCCGGCCGGCGGGAGCCCACCCCCGCGGAGTGGGACGATCTCCTCCTGGCCTGGCGGGTGGCCGCCCGGGTCCGGTCGAACGCCATCGTGCTGGCCTCGGGGGGTGCCACGGTGGGGGTCGGCGCGGGACAGATGAGCCGCGTGGACGCCGTCGATATCGCGTGCCGAAAGGCCGGGGATCGAGCCGCCGGGGCCGTGATGGCCTCGGACGCGTTCTTCCCGTTCCGCGACGGGATCGACCGGGCCGCCGAGTCCGGCGTGCTCGCGGTGATCCAGCCCGGAGGATCGGTGCGGGACGCCGAGGTCCTCGAGGCCGCCGACGAGCGCGGGATGGCGATGGTCCTCACCGGCACCCGTCATTTCCGCCACTGACCTACACGGGTCGCGCCGGACGGACCCGGCATAGGCGCATTTGTCCCCCTTCGCCCCGTGGGACTATGCTCGGTCTCGGCTTGAGATCGGGCCCGCCGCGTGGGGGTGGGCCCCCGACCGAAGGAGGGGCGATGCGAGAGCTTCTTCGCAGGTCAGCCGTGCTCGTCGTGGTGCTGGCGCTGGTGGGAGCCGCCTGCACCAGGGAGGAGGAGCAGCCGGCGGCCGAGGGCGAGGGGGAAGGGCAGGCCCAGCAGCAGGAGAGCCTGCTCCAGGTGGTCCAGGACCGGGGGACGCTCCGGTGCGGCGTGAACAACACCGTCCCGGGGTTCGGGTTCGAGACCGCCGAGGGCGTGATCGAGGGCTTCGACATCGACTTCTGCCGGGCCTTCGCGGCGGCGATCTTCGCCACACCGGACCCTCAGGAAGGCGAGCACTACGAGCTCGTGCCGATCGACGCCGACGCCAGGTTCAGCGCACTGCGCGCCGGCGAGTACGACGTCCTGGTTCGAAACACGACCTGGACCTCCAGCCGTGACGGCGCCGAGGGCGTGTCGTTCATGCACCCGAACTATTACGACGGCCAGGCGATGATGGTCCGTCGGGGCGACTTCCCCTCGATCGACGACATGGACGGGACGGCGGTCTGCGTCACCGCCGGCACCACGACCGAACTGAACCTGGCCGACTACTTCGGCGAGCGAGGGATGGACTTCGAGCCGATCGTGCTGGAGGACAACGACCAGATCCTCCAGGCGTTCACGCAGGGCCGGTGCGACGGCTGGACCTCGGACCGATCTCAGCTGGCCGGCCTGAAGTCCCAGTTCGAGGGCGAGACCGGGCCGCTGGTGATCTTCGACGACGTCATGTCGAAAGAGCCGCTGGCGCCGGGTGTCCTGGACGGTGACCAGGAGTGGTTCGACGCCCTCAACCTGGTGGTGAATGGGATCATCCTGGCCGAGGAGCTCGAGGTCACCAGCGAGAACGTCGAGCAGGAGATGTCCTCTCCGTCGACCCCCGGCATCGGGGCCCTCCTGGGCGTGCCGGTGGAGGAGGGCGAGGAGCTCGGCGTGGCCTTCGACCCCGGGGTGGGCCTCGACCCCACGTTCATGCAGCACGTGGTGGCGGCCGTGGGGAACTACGGGGAGATCTTCGATCGGCACCTCACGCCGATCGACATCGATCGCGGCATCAACGCGCTGTGGACGGACGGCGGCATCCAGTACGCCATCCCGTTCCGGTAGACGTGACCTGAGCCCCGACGGGGGCCCGGGCTTCCCCCGGGCCCCCGTCGGCTCCTATCCTCCTGTCGTGGCCGTCGCAGCGCACACGAGGCCCCCGCTCTGGCGGGACATCCGGGTGCTCCGGGTGGCCGGTCAGGCCGCCTTCGTCATCCTGCTCGTGGTGATCGCCCGGGAGGTGTACCTGAACCTGCAGTTCGGGGTGCGCCAGCAGGGCATCGACCTGTCGTTCGACTTCCTGCAGCAGCGGGCCGGGTTCGGGATCAAGGAGGGCATCGAGTACAGCCCGAACCAGAGCTTCTTGAAGGCGTTCCTGGTCGGCGTGGTGAACACGGTCGCGGTGTCGGCGGTGGGCATCGTCCTGGCCACCGTCCTCGGGCTCGTGATCGGGATCGGCCGGCTCTCCTCGAACTGGCTGGTCCGCCGGCTGGCGCAGACCTACGTGGAGGTGATCCGCAACGTCCCGGTGCTCGTCCAGATCATCTTCTGGTACGTGGCCGTGGTGCTGGCGCTCCCCGTGATCGGTGGCGGCCTGTCGTTCTGGGACGTGGCGTTCCTGTCCAACCGCGGGGCCGCGATCCCGTGGCTCCGAACCGAGCCCGGCGCGGGAGCCTTCGGGCTGGCCCTGCTGGGGGGGCTGGCGGCCGCGGGGGTCGCCTGGCGGTGGCGGACCCGGGTGAACGAGCGCACCGGGGCACCATCCCGCCGGTTCGTGACGGCCGCCGGGGTGCTGCTGGTCGTTGGGGCGGTCGGCTTCCTGGCCGCCGGGACGCCGGTCTCGATCGACGTGCCCGAGGCCCAGCGATTCGGATACGAGGGAGGGTTCCAGGTCAGTCCCGAGTACGCCGCGCTGCTACTCGGCCTGGTGATCTACACGGCGGCATTCATCGCGGAGATCATCCGGGGCAGCATCCAGGCCGTGCCGCGCGGCCAGAAGGAGGCCGGGGAGGCGCTCGGGCTCACGGTTGGGCAGCAGCTCCGGCTCGTCGTGCTTCCTCAGGCCCTCCGGATCGCCATCCCCCCGTTGACCAGCCAGTACCTGAACCTCACCAAGAACTCGAGCCTGGCCGTCGCCATCGGCTATCCGGAGATCGTCTCGGTGTCCAGCACGATCATCAACCAGGCCGGTCGGGCGACCCAGATGCTCCTGCTGGTGATGGCCACCTACCTCACGCTCAGCCTGATCGTCTCCGCGGTGATGAACGGGCTGAATCGTCTGGTCACGTCCCGAGGTGAGCTGCGATGAGAGAGATGGCCGCCCCCGAGACGACCTCGACCGAGGAACCGGTGGTGGAGGTCGCTCCGGTGGCGGAGCCCCTGACGCCGGGCGAGTGGCTGCGGCGCAACCTCTTCTCGAGCTGGTGGAACGGCGTCCTCACGGTTGTGGCCGCGACCCTCCTCCTGTACCTGTCGTTCCGTCTGCTCCGGTTCGTGTTCGTGACCGCGGACTGGTCGGTCCTGAAGGCGAACCTCCGGGTGTACATGATCGGACGGTTCCCGCTCGAGGAGGTCTGGCGGGTGTGGACCGGGCTGTACCTCCTGGCCACCCTGGCCGGCCTGTCGCAGGGCGTGGTGGGTGGGAGAGGGTGGACCCGGGCCAAGGCGATCGGGTTCGCGATGTTGATCGTGGCGCTGGGAGGCGCGCTGCTGTACCTCGTGGAGAGCGCCACGGTGTGGCTCCTGCTGGGGATCGCCGTGGCCCTCTTCGCCGGCGGCGTGGTCGTGGGGCGCCGGCTCGGGCCGAGCCTGCGGGTGCCCCTGGTGGTGGCCTGGGTCCTGGTGTGGCCGTCCATCATCATCCTGCTCCGAGCGTTCGGCGGCGTGAAGCCGGAGCTCTGGGGCGGCTTCCTGCTGAACGTCATCGTGGCGGTCGTGGCGATCTTCGCCTCGTTCCCGCTCGGCCTCCTCCTGGCGCTGGGGCGCCGCAGCACGCTTCCGGCGATCTCCTGGATCTCCGTGGTCCTGATCGAGGTCGTGCGGGGGGCGCCGCTGGTGGCGTGGCTGATCTTCGGGCAGTACGTGCTCCCCCTGCTGCTGCCCCCGGGGCTTGATCTGCCGAGCATCGTGCGGGCCATGATCATGGTGACGCTCTTCAGCGCGGCCTACGTGGCCGAGATCGTGCGGGGTGGCCTGCAGGGCGTACCACTCGGTCAGTACGAGGCGGCCCGGGCGCTGGGGTTCGGCCCCACCCGGATGATGGCGCTGGTGATCCTCCCTCAGGCCCTTCGGTCGACCATCCCGGCCATGATCAGCCACCTCATCAGCATGTTCAAGGACACATCGCTCCTGGCGGCGCTGGGCGTGTTCTCCGACCTCCTGCGGACCGCCCGACGGGCCTCCGCAGACATCGAGTTCATCGGGCTCCAGGCCGAGGCGTTGCTCCCGGCGGCCCTGATCTTCTGGGTGGTAGCGTTCTCGATGTCCCGGTGGAGTCAGCGCGTGGAGCGGCGGGTCGGCGTGGGGGAGCGGTGAGCGATCAGACGAACGGACAGGCCATGATCGTGGCCGAGGACGTCGAGAAGTGGTTCGGCGGCTTCCAGGCCCTCCGGGGCGTGACCAGCACCGTGCGCCGCGGCGAGGTCGTGGTGATCGTCGGCCCGTC
>JBQGDK010000107.1:0-9724 GCA_052039025.1 Actinomycetota bacterium | reverse complement strand
CGCTGACCGAGGAGGAGCGGGAGGGCGACCTGGTGATCTTCTCGGCCCACAGCCTCCCGGCCCGGATCGTCGAGGAGGGCGACCCGTACCCGGATCAGCTCCGCGAGACCGCCGAGGCCGTGGCCGAGCGCCTCGGCCTGGAGCGGTGGGTCACCGCGTGGCAGTCGGCCGGCCGGACCCCCGAGCCCTGGCTGGGCCCGCCGCTCGAGGAGGTCGTGGCCAAGGCCGCCGCCGACGGCCACACCGCGGTGGTGTCGAGCCCGTGCGGGTTCACCGCGGACCACCTCGAGGTCCTGTACGACGTCGACATCGAGGCCGCCGGCGCGGCCGAGGAGGCAGGCATCCGGCTGGTCCGCACCGAGTCGATGAACGCCGACCCCGCGTTCCTCCGCGCGGTGGCCGACGTCGTCACCGACCATCTCGGGCACGAGGGCGAGGAGCCGCCGACGTGAGCGACGAGGTCGTGTACGCCCTCTACCCGGTGTTCCGACGGACCCGCGAGCTGTTCGTCTCGGTCGAGGAGGCCGTCCACGAGTGGGAGGTGGCCTTCAAGCAGGTGGCCGTGTCGGTCCGGGGGTTCTACAGCGCCACCGGGTTCCGCCCCGACGCCGACCTGCTGATGTGGCTCGTGTCGAGCTCGCCGGACGACCTCCAGGCCCTGTCGGCATCGCTCCGACGAACCGAGCTGGGCCGCTCGCTCGAGCTCACCCACGCGTTCCTCGGCGCGGTCCGGCCGCCGGAGTTCAACCCCCAGCACCAGCCGGCGTTCCTCCGCGGCGAGGCGCCCCGGCGGTTCCTGTGCGTGTACCCGTTCGTGCGCACGCCGGAGTGGTACCTGCAGCCGGCCGAGGAGCGGGCCCGCCTGCTCCGCGAGCACGGCGAGATGGGCCGGGAGTTCCCCGACGTGCTGCCCAACACCACCAGCGCGTTCGGCCTGACCGACTGGGAGTGGATCCTGGCGTTCGAGGCCGACGAGCTGCACAGGATCGTCGACTGCATCCGCCGCCTCCGCGACTCCGAGTCCCGGCGGTTCGTGAAGGAGGAGGTGCCGTTCGTGATCGGCATCCGCAAGCCGCTGGCCGAGGCCGTGGCCGACCTGGTCTGAGGGTGACCCGGACCCCGATCGCGGACTACGCGCTGCTGTCCGACTGCCGGTCCGCCGCGCTCGTTGGCAAGAGCGGTTCGGTCGACTGGCTGTGCTTCCCGCGGTTCGACGGCCCGTCGGTGTTCGGGCGGATGCTCGGGGAGCGGGCGGGGCATTGGTCGATCCGGCCGGCCGGGCCGGCGGAGATCCGTCGCCGGTACCGCGAACGGACCATGGTCCTGGAGACGGAGCTTCACGTGCCCGCGGGCCGGGCCACGCTCGTGGAGGCCATGGTCACCGGCCCGAACCCCGACGGCCACGAGCTCGGCTCGCGGGCGCCCCACGCGCTGATTCGGATGATCGGGTGCGATCGCGGACGGATCGACCTGCGTGTGGAGTACGCGCCCCGTCTCGAGTACGGCCTGGTGCAGCCGGTCTTGATACCCGAGACGGGGGGCGTCCGGGCACGCGGAGGGGCGAGCAGGTTGGTTCTCTCGTCGTCGGGGCCCCTCGACGTGGGGGACGACAGCGCGACGGCCTCGTTCACGCTCAGGTCCGGCGAGCGAGCTGCGTTCGCCCTCCAGCACGCGGCGAGCTGGGAACCTCGACCGAGGCTCTGGGACCAGGCCCGGATCCAGGCGGCACTCGAGCAGACCACCGCCGCATGGCGCTCCTGGTCCGCCTCGCATCAGAACTACGAAGGCCCCTGGCGCGACCTGGTCTACCACAGCGGCAGCGTGCTTCAGGCCCTCACGTTCCAGCCCACCGGGGCCATCGTGGCCGCGCCGACCACCTCGCTCCCGGAGGCGGTGGGAGGAGTGCGCAACTGGGATTACCGGTACGCGTGGGTCCGCGACGCCACCCTGACGATGGAGGCTCTGTGGGTGGCGGCGTGTCCCGACGAGGCCCGCGACTTCTTCGAATGGATGACCTTCTCCATCGGTGGCGACGTCCGATCCGGACGTGAGCTGCAGAGTATGTTCGGGGTCGGTGGCGAGCACGACCTCACCGAGCGGGAACTGCCGCACCTGTCCGGATGGCGGGACAGCCGTCCCGTTCGCGTGGGGAACCAGGCGTGGACCCAGCGGCAGCTGGACGTCTACGGGGAGCTGCTCAGCGCCGCCCACCGCCTGGCGGAGCAGGTCGGGGAGCTCGACCCGCCGGCGCGGCAGCTCTTCGCCGATGTAGCCGACGCCGCCGCCACGCGATGGCGCCAGGCGGACCAGGGGATCTGGGAGCTTCGGGCGGCGCCCCGCCACTTCCTGCACTCGAAGCTGATGTGCTGGGTCGCCCTCGATCGAGCCGTGGCCCTGGCGCCGGCGCTGGCCGTGGAGGATCCCGGCCGGTGGGCTCGGACTCGAGAAGAGATCCGGGAGGCCATCCTGCGTGAGGGGTGGAGCGAGGAGGCCAGGGCCTTCGGTCAATCCTTCGGCTCGTCCGAGCTCGACGCCTCCTCGCTGCTCATGCCGATCGTGGGGTTCCTCGAGGGCAACGATCCACGGATGCTGTCGACGATCGAAGCCGTCGAGGAGCGCCTCACCGACGAGCGCGGTCTCGTGTACCGCTACCTCGGTCCGGATGGGCTGGAGGGAGAGGAGGGGCCGTTCCTTCTCTGCACGTTCTGGCTGGCCCACGCCCGGGCGCTGGCCGGTGACGTGGACGGGGCTCGAGAGGTATTCGAGCGGGCCATCCGCTGCGCCAACGACGTGGGGCTCCTGGCCGAGGAGGTCGACCCCACCACGGGGGAGCTGCTGGGCAACTTCCCTCAGGCCTTCAGCCACATCGGGCTGGTCAACGCGGCCTGGGCGATCGGGGAAGCGGAACAGGGACGCCGACCTTCGGGGACAATGACGTCATGAGCGCGGATCTCCCGAAGAGGGCCGACGCCGTGGTCGTCGGCGGCGGCGTGATGGGCGCCAGCACCGCGTATCACCTGGCGAAGCGGGGCGTCGGGGACGTGGTGCTCCTCGAGCGGGAGCCGTTCCTGGGGCAGATGTCCACCGGGAAGTGCGCCGGCGGCATCCGTCACCAGTTCTCGACCGAGATCAACGTCCGGCTGTCCATCGAGAGCATCCGGATGATGGAGCGGTTCCCCGACGAGCTCGACCAGGACGTCGGGCTGAAGCTCTGCGGGTACCTGTTCCTGCTCACACGGGAGGAGGACCTGCCGACGTTCCGGGACAACGTGGCGCTCCAGCACCGGCTGGGGATCGACACCCGGTGGCTGGAGCCGGAGGACTGCGCCGCGCTGGTGCCCGAGCTCGACCTCGACGGCGTGCTGGCCGGCACGATCTACGACCGGGACGGCCTGGCCGATCCCTCGGGCGTCGTGCAGGGGTACGCGTCGGGCGCTCGGCGCCACGGGGTCACGATCCTCACCGACACCCCGGCCACGGGGATCCGCGTTGAGGACGGCCGGATCCGGGCGGTGGAGACGGCAAGCGGCACCATCGAGACGCCCGTCGTGGTCAACGCGTGCGGGGCCTGGGCCCCGGAGCTCGGACGGATGGTCGGCGTCGACATCCCGATCCAGCCGATCCGCCGGCAGGTCGTGGTCACGTCGCCGATCCCTGATCTGCGGCCGGACTTCCCGTTCGTGATCTTCTTCGCCGACTCCCTGTACTTCCACCGCGAGGGGCCGGGCATCCTGACCGGCCAGTCGAACACCGAGGAGACGCCCGGGTTCAAGCTCGAGGTCGACCAGGAGTGGGAGGCCCAGCACGTCGAGGCCGCCGTCCGCCGGTTCCCCCGGCTCGGGGACGCCGGCTTCCTCACGAGCTGGGCCGGGCTGTACGAGGTGACGCCCGACGCACACCCGATCCTCGGCCGGGTGCCGCAGGTCGAGGGGTTCCACGTGATGGCCGGGTTCTCCGGGCACGGCTTCATGCACGGGCCGGTGGCCGGGCTGTTGATGGCCGAGGAGATCGTGGACGGCCGGGCCCACACCGTGGACATCGACCCGTTCCGCCTGGACCGGTTCTCTTCGGGGGAGCTCCATCCCGAGTACAACGTGATCTGACCCGTGCGACGGATCCAGGTCGTCCGGGCGGGCTTCCCCGAGCCCGAGGAGATGGACACGGCGGTCTCGCACGCCGTCCTCCGGCTCGCGGCGAACCGAGACGTGCCGGAGACCCTCCGGCTCTATCGTCCCGCCTCGGTGGTGGCCTTCGGCCCGCGGGACCGGGTCGCGCCCGGCTTCGAGGCCGCGGTGGCCGCGGCCCGGACGCTCGGCTTCGGCGCGGTCGAGCGCCTCGCCGGCGGTCGCGCCGCGGTGTTCCACCCCCAGACCCTGGCGTTCTCCTGGGCGATCCCCGACGCCGCGCCTCGCCAGGGGATCCGGCCGCGGTTCGAGGAGATCGCGGCGATCATGGCCGAGGGGATCCGCGCGCTCGGCGTCGACGCCCGGGTCGGTGAGGTGCCGGGCGAGTACTGCCCGGGCGAGCACAGCGTCAACGCTCGCGGTAGGACGAAGCTGGTGGGCGTGGGCCAGCGGGTGCTCGCCGGCGCCGCGCACGTCGGCGGCGTGGTCGTGGTCGGCGGCACCGAGGAGATCCGGGAGGTCCTCGTCCCCGTGTACGAGGCCCTCGGCCTCGACTGGGACCCGGCCACCGCGAGCAGCCTGGAGGACGAGGTTCCCGGTATCACGATGGAACAGGCCGAAGCGTCGATCCTGGGCGCGTTCGACGCTCGCTTCGAGCTCGTCGAGGCGGAGGTCCCCGAGTCGGTCCCGGCCCTGGCCCGTGAGCTGGCCCCCCGCCACGCGATCCGATGAGACGGCGGTGCGATAGGCTTTCCCGCAGTCGCGGAGGGGGGTTGCTTGGTCTGCTCGAGGTGTGGGACGAAGAATCGTCCCGGTCGGCGGTTCTGCTCCGAATGCGGGACGTCGCTGGCCGTTCCGTGTCCTTCGTGCGGGTCCGCCAACGAGCCAGGTGATCGATTCTGCGGCGGGTGCGGCTCGTCCCTCGATCAGGCGCGGACCGCCGCCGGTCCGGCGACGACGGCCCCCGAATCCGAGCGACGCCACGTCTCGGTCTTGTTCGCCGACCTGGTGGGCTTCACCTCGCTGTCCGAGAGCCGTGATCCCGAGGAGGTTCGCGACCTTCTGACCCGGTATTTCGACGACTGCCGTCGGCTGATCGATCGGTACGGCGGGGTCGTGGAGAAGTTCATCGGGGACGCGGTGATGGCCGTGTGGGGGACGCCGGTCGCCCAGGAGGACGACGCGGAGCGAGCCGTTCGGGTCGGCCTGGAGCTCATCGCTGCCGTGGCCGCCATCGGCGACGAGGCCGGGATCCCGGGGCTGCGGGCCCGGGTGGGGGTCCTCACCGGAGAGGCGGCGGTGACCCTGGGCGCCGAGGGTCAGGGGATGGTGGCGGGCGACCTGGTGAACAGCGCATCCCGCATCCAGTCCGTGGCCGAGCCGGGATCGGTGCTCGTGGGCGACGCCACCCGGCGGGCGACCGAGGCCGCCATCGCCTACGAGGACGCCGGGACCCACGAGCTGAAGGGAAGGGACGAACACGTACGTCTGTGGCGGGCCACCCGGGTCGTTGGGACCCGGAAGGGGGCCCTCCGGGCCATGGGGCTGGAGCCTCCGTTCGTGGGCCGAGACCGTGAGCTTCGTCTGGTCAAGGAGCTGTTCCACGCTTCCACCGAGGAAAGCAAGGCGCACCTTGTTTCGGTCCTCGGGGTCGCCGGCGTGGGCAAGACCCGGCTTTCGTGGGAGTACGAGCGGTACGTCGACGGCCTGGCCGGAGAGGTGTGGTGGCACCGGGGGCGGTGCCTGGCGTACGGGGAGGGCGTGGCCTACTGGGCCCTGGCCGAGATGGTACGGAGCCGCGCTGGGATCGTGGAGGCCGAGGAGCCTGAGTCGGCCCTGGCTAAGGTCAGGGCCATGGTCGAGGAACACATCTCCGATCCGGACGAACGGAGGTGGGTGGAGCCCCGGCTGACGCATCTCCTGGGGCTGGAAGACCGGAGCGCCCCGGACCAGTCGGACCTTTTCTCGGCGTGGAGGCTGTTCGTCGAGCGGCTGGCCGACCAGGGCCCCGTGGCCATGGTGTTCGAGGACCTCCAGTGGGCCGACACCGCCCTCCTCGACTTCATCGAGTACCTGCTGGAGTGGTCCAAGGACCACCCGCTGTTCGTCCTCACGCTGTCCCGGCCGGAGATCACCGAGCGCCGGCCGACGTGGGGCGCGGGGAAGCGGAATTTCACCTCGCTCTCCCTGGACCCGCTCCCGCCCCCGGCGATGGAGGAGCTGATGAGCGGCCTGGTCCCCGGTCTCCCCCCGGAGATCACCGCCACGATCCTGGAGCGGGCCCAGGGGGTCCCGCTCTACGCCGTGGAGACGGTGCGGATGCTTCTGAACCGTGGGCTCATCGAGAAGGTCGGGGACGCATATCGGCTAACCGGCCCGCTGGTGAACCTGGAGGTGCCGGAGTCCCTGCACGCGCTGATCGCCGCTCGCCTCGACGGGCTCCCCCCCGAAGAGCGGCGCCTGCTGCAGGACGCCTCGGTCCTCGGCAAGACCTTCATGCAGCCGGCCGTTGCCGCCCTGGACGGGCGCGACGAGGCACAGCTCGAGACGCTCCTCACCGCGCTGGTCAGGAAGGAGTTCCTCTCGGTACAGGTCGACCCCCGGTCCCCGGAGCTCGGACAGTACGGCTTCCTCCAGGATCTCGTGCGGAAGGTGGCGTACGACACGCTTTCCAGGAAGGAACGGAAGGCCCGGCACCTGGCCGCGGCCGACCACCTCGAGGGGAGCCGGAGCGGGGACGAAGAGGAGATCGTGGAGGTCCTGGCGTCTCATCTGCTCGAGGCCTACCGGCTGGCCCCGGGGGCGCCGGATGCCGAGGAGATCAAGTCGAGGGCTCGGGAGACTATCTCTCGGGCCGGGCTGCGAGCTGCGTCCCTGGCGGCGAACCGCGAGGCGGAGCGGCACTTCGTACAGGCAGCCGACCTCGCGGACGACGCGCTGGAGAAGGCGGCCCTGCTCGAGCAGGCGGGCCAGGTGGCCTGGCTGGGCGCCAGGACGAACGAGGCGACGGAGCTCTTGGAACAAGCGATCGTGTTGTTCGAAGAGCGAGGCGACAAGCACGCGGCCGCCCGGGTGTCGGCCCACCTGGGTGAGATCACCTGGTCGACCGGTCGCATCGAGGAGGCCATCGAGCGGATGGAGCGGTCGTTCGAGGTCCTCTCCACCGACGAGCCGAACGCCGATCTGGCGTCGTTAGCGGCTCAATTGGGAAGGGTCCTGTACTTCGAGGGGCATCAGGATAGGGCCGCCGAGCGCCTGGAACGTGCCCTGGAGCTGGCGGAGTCGCTCGGGTTGCCGGAGGTGCTCTCGCAGGCCCTGAACTCGAAGGGCGCCCTGATCCTCATGGGCTCGAGGGGGCGGCCCGAGGAAGGCATGGCGCTCCTCCGTCACGCTCTGGACGTCGCCCTCGATCACGATGCCTCGGAGGCGGCGCTCCGGGCCTACTTCAATCTGGCGAATCTCCTCTATTACCATGACCGCTTCGCGGAATCCGCGGAGTACGCGGAGAAGGGCCTCGCTCATGCACGCAGGCTCGGTGGACGGATGTGGGAATGGATCTTCCTCTCCCAGCTCGTGGCCCTGTCGTTCGAAACGGGGCGATGGAACGAGGCCGAGGGTCGGGCGGCGGACATCCCCAGGATCGAGGAGATCTCGGCGACCCGGTTCGCCGCTGTCGAGCTCGTGGGGTCGCTCCCCGCGATTCTGGTGCAGCGCGGCCGGGTGTCGGAAGCCTCCGAGCTGCTGGAGTCCTACGCTGTTTTCGAGGGTTCCGCCGATGTCCAGGAACGCATCGCGTATGCGGCGACCAAGGCTCTCGTGCTTCGCGCTCAAGGCAAGTTCTCCGAGTCGATGCAACTGGGCCTCGAAGCTCTGGACGGTCGGTTGGCGCTCGGCGCCGCTGTCCGCTCGGTAAAGTTCGGGTGGGTGGTTGCGGCCGAGGCCGCCCTGGACCTCGATGACGCGCGACGGGTGGAGGAGCTCCTCGCCATCACCGCGGGGTTCGGTGCGGGCGAGACGACTCCCACCTGGCGCGCGCAATCCAGCCGGCTGGCGGCGCGGCTCGCGGTGCTGCGGGCTGACCCCGAGACGGCGCGCAGGAGCTTCGATGAGGCTGTCGACCTGTTCCGGCAGGCCGACGTGCCCTTCTGGCTGGCCGTGACTCTCACCGAACAGGGGGAATGGCTCGTGTCTTCCGGGATGGCGCAGGAGGCGAAGCAGGCGCTCTCCGAGGCTCGGGGGATCTTCGAACGGCTGGAGGCGGAGCCGTGGATCGATCGGGTCGACGCAGCTTCGCGGACGGCCGTCGAAGCCTAGGGATCGAACATCGCGGGGCGGCCCCGCCTTCGAATCGGTATGAAGACCCGACTTCTCCTTCTGGTGCTCATCGTCGGCTGCGCCGGGCCGACTCCGGTCACGCCCGGCGGACCGGACTCGCCGGTGACGTCCACGCCGGGTACCCCACCGCCCGAGCCGGAACCGACCGCGCTCCGGGTATCGCCGCGGCCCGGCCTCCTCGACGTGCGACCCCAGGCGTGGGAGCGGGCCGTCCCGGTGGGGCCCCGACGGCTGTCGATCGAGTTCTACGGGGGGGTCGAGGAGTGCCAGGGCCTCGACCGGGTCGAGGTCGAGGAGACCCGGCGGCGGGTGACCGTGACGATCTTCGTCGGCCGGGTGCCCGACGCCGAGGCGTGCATCGAGATCGCCGTGCTCAAGGCCGTCACGGTCCGCCTCGACCGTCCCCTGGGTGACCGTGAGCTCGTCGACGGGCACACGGGGATGTGACGAAAGTCCTGGTAGACTGGGTGATCAGGACGGCACGGCGCCGTCCGTGAGGCTTCGCTTCCGCTCCTCCTGAAGGGTCGGTTCGCAGAAACCTCTCCCGACCACGAAGGAGTCGAGCATTGACCACGTTCCACGAGCTGGGCGTCGGCGCGCCCGCCGTCCGGGCCCTGGCCCGGCGCGATATCCACGCCCCGTTCCCGATCCAGACCCTGGTGATCCCCGACGCGCTGGCCGGGCGGGACGTCCTGGCCCGGTCACGGACCGGCTCGGGCAAGACCCTCGCGTTCGGTCTCCCCATCGCGGAGCTGCTGAAGGCCGATGCGAGGGGCCCGGCGGCGCTGATCCTCGTGCCCACCCGCGAGCTCGCCACCCAGGTCGTCGACGAGCTCCGTGACGTCGCCGCGGCGAAGGACCTCCGCGTGGCGGCCGTGTACGGCGGCGTGTCGATCCCGGCCCAGGGAAAGGCCGCGGCCAAGGCGCACATCCTGGTGGCCACGCCGGGGCGGATGGAGGACCTGGCGAACCGGCGGCTCGTGTCGCTGGAGCGGATCCGCATCCTGGTTCTCGACGAGGCCGACCGGATGCTCGACCTGGGCTTCCAGCCGCAGGTCGACCGGTTGGTCCGGCGGATCCCCGGGGCCCGCCAGACGATGTTCTTCTCGGCGACCCTCGACGGAGAGGTCGGTCGGCTGGCTCGGGCGTACACCACCGACCCGGTTCTCCACGAGGTCCGGGCGCCCCGGCAGACCGTGGACGAGGCCGACCACCGGTTCATCCCGGTGGCCCCGGCAGACCGGGTCGACCGGCTGGTGGAGCTC
>JBQGDK010000106.1:0-4053 GCA_052039025.1 Actinomycetota bacterium | reverse complement strand
ACGCTGACCGAGGCGGATCTGGCCCACCGGGCCTGGGGGGCGGAGGCGGTGGTGGTGGCGCTCGATGGCGTGACCGACCCGAGGAACGTCGGCGGGATCGCGCGGACGGCCGAGGCGGCCGGCGCCGAGGCGCTGGTCCTTCGTCACCGACGAGGGGCCTCGCTGACGCCGGCGGCGGTCCGGGCCTCGGCCGGGGCGCTCCTCCACCTGCCCGTGGCCGAGGTCGCGAACGTGGCCCGGGCCCTGGGCCGGCTGAAGGAGGCCGGCTTCTGGGCGGTCGGCCTCGATCAGGAGGCCTCGACCATGATCGGCGAGGCACGCCGTCCTCCCGGCCGCCTGGTCGTGGTGCTCGGGTCCGAGGATCGGGGGATGTCGAGGCTCGTCCGCGAGGCCTGTGACGAGGTGGTGTCGATCCCGATGGCCGGCTCGGTGGCCTCGCTGAACGTGGCCGTGGCCGCCGGGGTGGCGCTGTACGGGTACGCTCGACGCGCGGGAGCCTGAGACGGGGAGTCGCCCTCGCCCCGGTAGAATCGGGTGCGCTGGCGTGGCGCAGTCAGGTAGCGCAAGCGATTTGTAATCGCTAGGTCGCGGGTTCGAATCCCGCCGCCAGCTCCGGCTCCGGTCCTGGCCACTCCGAACCCACGTGGAGCGCGTATCACGAAGGTGCATGCTCGCCGCTCGCCATCCGGGGGTCCCGTCGGGGCCCGTGGCACGCTGACGCCGCCCGGCTGGGGCCGGGGCCCCGACCCCATCCTGCGCCGGGCCCCACTTCTCCTGCTTCGGTACCCGGGATCGCTGGCGGCGCTGTCGGTGGCCGCCCTCCTCCTGGCGCTGGCCATGGCCGCGTATCCGTTGTTCCTCTCGGCCTCGGCCAGCGCGCTCGTCGAGGCCGAGATCGACAAGCCGTTGGTCAGCAGGTTCGGGGCGGGGGTCACCTACCGGAGCGGCTCGCTGGGTCTCGATCAGTCGGCCCCGCTCGGCCCCGGCGGCCCGGCGCCGCTCCACGAGCGTCGGGGGGAGGTCTTCGCCGAGATGACCTCGGCCGAGTCCCGGCTCGCCCCGCCGGTGGCCACGATGATGGGGCCCTCCGTCGCCGTCTCCCACCCCGACCGGCCCGAGGCGTTCCGCTCGGGCGTCCTCTTCGCCGGCGCCGAGGCGGCCGCCCACGTCCCCATCGTCCGCGGCTCGCCCGGTTCCGGGGCCCTCCTGCCGGACCTGATCGCCGACGCCCTCGGGATCGAGCCGGGCGACGAGATCCTCCTGGAGGGCGCTCGGGGCTCGGCGCGCGTCCACGTGGACGGCGTGTACGAGGGCCTGTACTCGCGGCCCCGGACCGGGTACTGGCAGCCGTGGGCCAGGCAGATCTACGCCTCCTGCCAGGATTGCGCCCCGCCGCCGCAGTTCCTCCTGCTCCCCCCGGCCCGGATGCTCGAGCTCTCGAGGTTCTTCGGCGCCGACACGGCCACGTTCGTGTGGCAGGCGCCGCTGCGTCGGTCGGCCCGGCTGACGCTCGACGATGCCCGCGACCTTCGGGCGTTCGTCGGGGGGCTTCGGGACGCGATGGGCTCACGGACGACCTACGAGGGGCGGGTGATGGCCTGCTGCTCGGGGTCGCCGACCGGCCAGGGGGTCACGGTGGCCTCCTCGATCGGCGCGGTGATCCGGGAGGTCGAGGATCGCATCGCGGCCGTGGAGGCGCCGGGGCGGCTCCTCCGGGCCGCGGCAGTGGCCGTGGGCCTGCTCGTGGTGGCCGGGGCCGCGCTGTTCGGGCTGATCAGCCGGCGGACCGAGTGGCGCCTTCGGTTCGCGCACGGCACGGGCCCGTTCGTCGGGGGAGCCGGCGCCGCCGTCGAGTCGGCGCTCCCGGCGGTGGTCGGGGCGGGCGTCGGCCTCGTGCTCGCCTGGGGGCTCGTTCGTCTCACCGGCGGCGACGTGCCGCTGTCGCCGACCTCGGTGGGCACGGCCGTGCGAGGGGCGGCCCTGGCCGCCGGGCTCGCGGTGGCCGTGGTCGCCCTGGTGTCCGGGGCCTCGCTCCTCGGTCACGTCGGCCAGCACCGGTCGAGGCTCCTGGTGCTGGCCCGTGCCCCGTGGGAGGTGCCGCTCCTGGGGCTGGCCATCTACGCCGCGGGCCAGCTCGGCGCCGGCCGGTCGCTGGTCCCCGAGGACGCCGGCGTGAGGCCGAGCCTGTACCTGCTGCTGTTCCCGGTGGCCCTGATCGCCGGCGTCGGGCTCCTGGGCGCCCGGCTGTTCCGCGAGGGTTCGCGGTCGCTTCGGGATCGTTCGACGAGGTTGGGGCCACCCGGATACCTGGCCGTCCAGCGGCTGGCCGGCGCCCCGGACCTCCCGGTCCTGCTCGTCGCGGCGTCGGCGCTGTGCATCGGGGTCTTCGTGCAGGCGCAGACACTGGTCGGCTCCCTCGACCGCGCGGTCGGGGCCAAGGCCCGGACGTTCGTCGGGAGCGAGGCCCTGGTGTGGGTGGGCGAGGACACGGTCCTGCCCCCCGATCCCCGGGTCCCGATGACCAAGGTGACCCGGCGACCACGGGTGGGCTCGCTGCTTCCCAGCGGCCGGTCCTTCGACCTCCTGACGGTGGACCCGGGGACCCTGGCGTCCGCCGCGTACTGGGACGAGTCCTTCTCAGGCCGGGACCTGGACGAGCTCGCCGCGTCGCTGGCCCGTCCCGGGGCCGCCGGGATGCCCGTGGTGGTGGCCGGGCCCAACGCTCCGGACGTCGGCGCTCTCGAGATCGGGAGCACCCGGCTGCCGGTCCGGGTGGTGGGCGAGGCCGAGGCATTCCCGGGGATGCTCTCGAGGCGCCCGCTCGTCGTCGCCGTCGACGCGGCGCTGACCGAGGCGATCGAGGGCTCCGGGACCGTGCTGAGCGACTCGAACGCCACCACCGAGCTGTGGGTTCGGGCGGGTCGGGCCGCGGCGCTGGCGGAGCTGTCCCGGCTCGATGTGTCCGCGTTCCAGGTGACCTCGGCGGCCGAGGTCGAGGACATCCCCTACATCGCCGCCGTGATCGACACGTTCCTCGTCCTGAACGCGCTCGGCCTGGGCACGCTGGTGCTGGTCCTGGCGGCGCTCCTCGTCTACCTCCAGGCCCGCCAGCGCTCTCAGGTCGTGGGGTACGGGCTGTCCCTGCGGATGGGCCTGGGGGAGCGCGGCCATGCCCGCTCGCTGATCCTCGAGCTCGGTTCGATGCTGGCCGCGGCCGCGACGCTCGGGGCCGGGCTCGGCCTGATCGCCTCGGCGTTGATGGTCCCCCGACTCGACCCGCTGGGAGCGATCCCGCCGGATCCCACGCCGGTCGTCCCCGTCGTCGCCCTGGTGGCCCTGGTGGTGGCGCTGGCGGCCGTCGCCGTCGGCGGGGCCTGGCTGGCCGGCCGACGAGCCCGGGCCGCTCATCTCGGAGAGGTGATGCGGGTTGCGGAGTAGCACATGGGTGGCCCGGTGCGTCGACGTCGTGAAGACGTATCGGACGCCGGTCAGCGAGGTACGTGCGCTCGCCGGCGTCACCGCGTCCTTCCCCAGCGCGGCGCTGACGGCGGTGATGGGGCCGTCGGGGAGCGGCAAGTCCACGATGCTGCGGCTGCTGGCCGGCATGGATCGGCCGGATCGCGGGTCGGTCGAGGTCGCCGGCACGTCCGTGGAGCGCGCCTCGGGATCCCGGCTCCGGCGGCTTCGCCGACGTGACGTGGGGTTCGTGTTCCAGCGGCCGTCTGACAACTTCTTCCCGTACCTCACGGTGGAGGAGCACCTCCGCCTGGCGGCCCGCCGGTCCGCCCGCGCGTCGCTGATCGACGCGGGCGAGCTCCTCGAGACGCTGGGCCTCCACGGCCGGCTCGACCACCGTCCGGAGGAGCTCTCCGGCGGCGAGCAGCAGCGGGCCGCGTTCGCGCAGGTGTTGGTGGCCGGGACCGACACCGTGGTGGCGGACGAGCCCACCGCCGAGCTCGACTCGACGTCGGCCCGGGGGCTGCTCGAGGCCGTCCACCGCGTCGTCGAGGCAGGGATCACGGTGGTCGTGGCCACCCACGACCCCGCGCTGCG
>JBQGDK010000105.1:0-1820 GCA_052039025.1 Actinomycetota bacterium | reverse complement strand
TCGATGTCGAGGAACGCGCGCAGGGCCGCGGTCGCGTAGCCGTTCCCCCAGTGATCGCGACCGATCAAGAACCCAACGTCGCGCTCGCCTTCGACGTCCCAGCTCCCGATCGAGCCGACGACTTCCCCGCCGGCGACGATCGTTCGCGTGAGCGTCGACGGGTCGGACTCGATCTTCGCCTCGTGCTCGAGGAACGCAGGCAGGTCGCGCGACGGGGATGCCGCCATCGCACTCGCCTCGGGATCGGCCTGGAACTCGAACAGCGTGGCGAGGTCCGCGTCGATCCTCTCGCGGAGCGCGACCTCCATCTCCTCGAAGCTCACGCGAGGATCGTACCGGGCTGGATCACCGCCGCTTCTCGGCCGAGCTAGGAGAGCAGGCTGATGACGAAGTCGGTCGCCACCGGGCCATCCGTGAGGGTGGCTTCACCGGTTGCGCCGGCGAACGGGCCGGTCCCTCCCAGCACGGCCATCGTGTAGACGCCCGGGCCGTGCGGATCCATACCCTCGATGATGAGGTCGCCGTCCCCAAGTCGAAGCAGGTAGCTGCAGCGGTACTGACCACCCGACCCCTCCGAGCCATCGGTGATGCGGTTCTGGACGACGCAGTCCAGGTGGAACTTGCCGACCGCGGTCTCACCCGTGGCGTCGGTCAGCGTGCCCCGAGCGGTCAGACGGTCGCCCAGACGGAGGCCATCTTCCCCGACATCCATGAACACGTGCCTGCCGGGGTAGCCCGGGTACGTCGCGACGCGGATCTCGGTCTGTGCGCCCGCCGGTCGCGCCAGCAGCATCACGGCCCCGAGCGCCGCGGCCAGCGCCACCAACGCGAACCCCTTCCGTGCACCCATCGTGAGCCCCATGACTCCCCCTTCGATCTCGGCGGCGTCTCCGCCGCGTGGACTGTGGAGCAGTCCGGCCCGCCTGTCGAGTTCCTCGTCGGCCACCCTTCGGGCCGCGCCGCCCCGATGACTCGCACGACGCTGTGATACCGGATCCAGGGCCTTCGAGGAGAAGGCTCCGAACCTTAACCAGAGCCAACGCCCGCCTTTACTCGTGGTTACCCGCCGCCTCCCTACGGTGGATCCGTACCCGGACCCGAGGAGGGCGACATGAAGAAGGGCATCGCGCTCGCGCTGGTGACGGCCGTGGCGCTCCTGGTTCCCGCGGGGGCCGCCATCGCCGGTGACAGCGACGTGATCCGAGAGGGATCGTGCACGCGCTCCAGCGATTGGAAGCTGAAGGTCTCGCCCGAGGATGGAGGGCTCGAGGTCGAGTTCGAGGTCGACCAGAACGTGACCGGCGATCGCTGGCGGGTGAGGATCCGCCACGACGGGGATCTCGTCTTCCGAGGCGTGCGGACGACCCGTGGAGCGAGCGGCTCGTTCGAGGTCCGGATCGTCGAGAACGACCGCGCGGGCGCCGACCGGTTCAGGGGCAAGGCCGTGAACCTCGCCACCGGCGAGCGCTGCGTCGGGACCGCGACGTTCTGACCGGGCGAGATGTCAGAGGGGGAGACCGCTATGCGGTCTCCCCCCGTTCTGTCCGTAGAGGCCATTCCTCGAGAGCGCCCCGACGAGCTGCGGTGACGTGACCCCGTGCACGCCGGGTCGCGGGCAGGACTTCTGCAGCGTGGGATCGGCGGGCCCCGACACCTTGCACGGCGGGGCGGGGTCCGACGCCATGACGGGGGTCCGACGCCATGACGGACTTCCGGGGCGCGGACCAGGTGTTCGGCGGTGCCGGGGGAGACGGGTGTCTGGCCACGCAGCACGGTGTCGGCGGTGACGTGATCCGGGGCGGCCCGGGCAGCGACATCGG
>JBQGDK010000104.1:0-2369 GCA_052039025.1 Actinomycetota bacterium | reverse complement strand
AGTGTCATCAGCCGCAGCGGCCGCACAGGGTGGGCGGGAACTGCGGCTACTACGGGGGGCGGCAGGCGGTGGAGGTTGAGGTCGAGTAGGCGCGGACGATCCTGCCCGCTGGAACTGGCCCTCGGCATCCGGCTCCGGGACCGGGACCTCCTGGTCGAGGCCGGGGCCGCCCGCCGTGTGACGCTGGAGGAGCGCTTCGACGGCCTCGGCACCGAGCTGGCCCGGGTGCCGGGCGAGGAGCCCGTGCGGATCGAGATTCTCCTCGAATCGGTGCTCGAGGGGGTCGAGGTCTCGGGGCCGCTCTCGGGGCGGATCGCGTACCGGTGCGCCCGGTGTCTGAAGTCATTCGACCGCGGGTTTCTGGTCGAGGTCCGGGAGCTGTTCGCCGCCGACCCTCCGGAGGACGGCGAGGAGTACCCGATCACCGAGGGTCACATCGACCTCGAGCCGATGGTCCGCGACACCGTGGTCCTCGACATGCCGTTCTCGCCGCTGTGCCGGCCGGACTGCCTGGGGCTCTGTGAGCGGTGCGGCGGTGACCGGAACCTCGGCGAGTGCACCTGTGGGCCCGAAGGCGACCCGCGGTGGGCGATTTTGGACGGGCTGGAGCTCAACGACTGAAGGAAGGGAACGATGGCCGTACCGAAGCGGAAGACGAGCAGATCGAGGCAGGGCACCAGGCGGGCGCGGTGGAAGAGCAGCCCGCCCACGTTCAGCGAGTGCCCGCAGTGTCATCAGCCGAAGCTGCCGCACAGGGTGTGCGGGAACTGCGGCTACTACGGGGGGCGGCAGGCGGTGGAGGTTGAGGTCGAGTAGGCGCGGACGATCCAGCCCGCTGGAACTGGCCCTCGGCATCCGGCTCCGGGACCGGGACCTCCGGGAGACGGCTCTCACCCATCGCTCCTACGCCTTCGAGCACAACACCGCGCGCACGAACGAGCGGCTCGAGTTCCTCGGCGACGCCGTCTTGGGGCTGGTCGTCACCGATCTCGCCTACGCGCGTTTCCCCGACATGCCCGAGGGCGAGCTGGCGAAGCTCCGCGCGGCCACCGTCAACATGCTCACGCTCGCCGACGTCGCCCGGGAGCTCGACCTCGGCTCGGTGATCCTGTTGGGGAAGGGCGAGGAGGGCTCGGGCGGTCGGGACAAGACCTCGATCCTCGCCGACGCGATGGAGGCCGTCCTGGGGGCCGTGTACGTCGATCGCGGCCTCGACGCCGCCCGGGAGGTGATCGAGCGGCTCTTCTGGCCGCGGATGGAGGCCTACGTCCGCGGCGAGGGCGACCGCGACCACAAGACGGCCCTGCAAGAGCTGGCGGCCCAGGACGTCGGCCAAGTCCCCCAGTACCGCGTCGAGCAGCAGGGACCGGACCACGCGAAGGAGTTCACGGCCACCGTGTTCATCGCCGGCGACCTGTACGGTCGGGGACGGGGACGATCGAAGAAGGAGGCCGAGCCGCGGGCCGCCCGCGAGGCCTACGACCACCTGGCCGCCGAGGGACCGGCCGGGCAGGCGGGGGAGGCCTAGGTGGAGCTGCCGGAGGTTGAGATCGTCCGGCGAGACCTCGAGAAGGATGTGGTGGGGCGCCGGATCGCCGACGTCGAGGTTCGTCGGATGAAGAACTCGAAGCGGGTGATCCGGCGACACAAGACCCCGAAGGAGTTCCGCGACCGCCTGAAGGGCCACCGGTTCACGAAGGCGGACCGCAAGGGCAAGTACATCCTCCTCCACGTCGAGGATGGCAACGTGCTCATCGTGCACTTCGGCATGAGCGGCCGGTTTTTGCGCAGCAACAAGCGTGTGCCGCTCGACAACCACACCCACGTGATCATCACGTTCCAGCAGGGTGGGGATCTGCGGTTCGTCGATCCCCGGACGTTCGGTGAGCTGTTCGTGCGGCCGGTCGACGAGCTCGGGCGAGTCAAGGAGCTGGCGCACCTCGCCATCGACCCGCTGGAGTCGACGTTCACGTGGCAGCAGTTCTCGAACGTCCTGGCCCGTCGGGCCACGAAGCTGAAACCGCTGCTGATGGATCAGGAGTTCGTGTCGGGCCTCGGCAACATCTACTCGGACGAGGTGCTCTTCGCGGCGGGGCTCCGGCACGACCGCAGCTCCGCCGACCTCTCCGCCCAGGAGGTCCGGCGGCTGTACCGGGCCATCCAGGAGGTCGTCCAGGAGTCGATCCGGTTCCGGGGAACGACGCTCGCCGACGAGGCGTACGTGGACATCCACGGGAAGCCGGGGGAGTACCAGAACGAGCTGAGGGTGTACGGACGCCGCGGCGAGCCGTGTCGCCGGTGCCGGACCCCCATCGAGGTCGTGAAGTACTCGGGCAGGAACTCGTACTTCTGCCCGCAGTGCCAGAGCT
>JBQGDK010000103.1:0-1733 GCA_052039025.1 Actinomycetota bacterium | reverse complement strand
CTCGGGCCCGACGCCGTGCTCCCCGGCCTTGACCCCCTGGCCCGGACTCGGCAGCGCATAGGTGAACCCGTCGGCCCACTCGAGCAGCGTGGGCACGGTGAGGCCCCGATCGAGCAGGAAGTACGCGACGGTCTCCCTGGTGGGCCGGACCGGCAGGTCGAACCCGGCCGGCGCCAGGAGGCCCCGGGCCCACGCCCCGGCGGTCACCACCGCCGTCCGGGCCCGGTACCCCCCGGCCTCCGTGTCGATCTCGACCGCGTCGTCCGCAGCACGCACCGCCACCACCCTGGTCTCCTCGACCACCTCGGCCCCGTGCGCGGCGGCCGAGGTCACGAACGCGCCCCAGGCGACGTCGGCCGCCACGATCCCGCCGTCGGCCTGGAAGAGGAATCGCTCCCCGCGCTCCCCGTCGAGCCCGGGGAACCGCCCGGCCAGCTCACCCCCGTCGACCCACTCGAACGGGACGCCGCGGGTCGCCATGGCGGCCTCGTTCCGCTCTAGCCCCACCCCCCCGTCGAGGTTGCCGGTGACGGTGAGGATCGTCCCCCCCGATTCCTCCTCGAGCCGCCGCCACAGGGGGAGGGCGTCCAGCATCATGCCGACGTACAGGGGGTCCGGGTACGAGATCCGGAAGATCCGGGCGGCGCCGTGGCTGGAGCCGCGGTCATGCCCAACGCGGAACCGCTCGAGGAGCACGACGTCCCGCCCGGCACGGGCCAGGGCCCACGCCGTGGCCGAGCCCATCACGCCCGCCCCGACGACCACGACCTCCGCGTCCCGGCGGCCGGTCACCGCCGTCCGCTCGTGATGCGCCCCCCGGGGGGGAGGGCGGACCCGTACCGGTCGTAGAGCCGGTCATACGTCCCGTCGGCGACCATCCCCGCGAGGGCCTCGTTCACCGCCGCCAGCAGGCGGGCGTTCCCGGGATCCACGGCGATCCCGAGTCCGGTGCCGGTGGGGACGGCATCCACGATCAGCAGGCTCGGCCGCCCCTCGAGCGCGGCCATGGCCTGGACCTCATCGGCGACGAGCCCGTCCACGCCGGCGGCCGCGAGAGCCACCGCTGCGGCCTCCAGGGTGCGGGACGGTCGGAGCACGATCGCGTGGGGCTGCAGCGCAGCCGTCGCCCACGCGTGCCCGGTGCTCCCCTCGACCACCGCGACCTCGTCGCCCTCGGCGAGGTCGTCGAGGCCGGCCAGGTCCGGACGCGTGTCCCTGTTGACGGCGAGGGCCTGGAGCACCCGCAGGTACGGATCCGACAGGTTCACCCGCTCCTCGAGGTCGGCGCTGATCCTGGCCCCGACCGCGACGTCCGCCCCTCCACCCTGGAGGAGGGCGAAGAACTCTCCGGCCGGAACGATCCGGGCCTGGAGCCCCAGACGGCGGGCCACCTCACGTGCCACATCGACGTCGAACCCGACGGGGCCCTGTGCCCCCGGCGTCGAGTACGGGGGGGTCGGCGCGACCCCCACCGTCAAGACGCCCTCCTCCAGGGTGGGGGCGGCGGGACCGGTTCGCCCGACCGTCGATGGCTCCGGGCGGGGCAGGAAGGCCACGGCCCCCCCGATCAGCACCAGGGCGGCCAGCGCGAACGACGGGAAGACCCTGGAGGGCGCGGGACGGCGCGAGGCTAGACCTCCCCGGGCCGTGGTGCGACGTCGGGCCGGGTCATCGGGACGGCTCGAGAGTGTACGGGAGCGCGCCGCCGAGGGCCAACCGGGATCATCCGAGCA
>JBQGDK010000102.1:0-5511 GCA_052039025.1 Actinomycetota bacterium | reverse complement strand
TACCAGCGGGCCGAGGGGCGGTACGGGCTGATGCGGGGGATCCTGGAGGCGCTCCGGGACTTCGCCAACCCGTTCTCGATCCTCACGAAGGGCACGCTGATCCTGCGCGATCTCCAGCTGCTCCGCGAATGCGCATCGGTGACGGACGTCGGAACGAACTTCTCGGTCGGCTCGGTG
Source organism: Actinomycetota bacterium (assembly GCA_052039025.1). GTDB lineage: Bacteria > Actinomycetota > UBA4738 > UBA4738 > CALAEC01 > CALAEC01. The sequence goes on along the minus strand of JBQGDK010000102.1, from coordinate 5,334 downwards.
GATCCCGAGCTGTGGCGGAGCGTCGAGCCCGGTACGCCGTCGCCGGCCCGACGCCTCGACGCCGTCCGCAGGCTGAACGAGGCCGGCATCCCCTGTGGTGTGCTGATGGCGCCGGTCATCCCGTTCCTGTCGGACATCGACGATGCGATGGAGGAGACGGTCCGCGCGATCGCGACCTCCGGAGCCACCCACGTCACGCCGATCGTCCTCCACCTCCGGAAGGGAGGCTCGCGCGAGTGGTGGATGCGCTGGCTCCGCGAGCACCGTCCAGACCTCGCGCCCAGGTACCGCGAGCTGTACGGGGACAAGGCCTACGCGCCCAAGGAGTTCCAGCACCAGGTGGCGGAGCGGGTGCGGGCGCTGTCGCGGCGGTTCGGGATCGGACGATCGGGCGGGCCGCGAGAGGCCCGGCGGATCCCCACGCGGGAACCGGACCCGGAGCAGCTCACGCTCCTGGAGCCGGCTCAGCCCAGGCGCTCGGACAGGTAGCGGAGGGACAGCGGATACCGATACTCGATCCCTCCGTGCGCGGCATCGAACAGCTCGAAGTACACGTCGGTGACCCCGGTCTCCTCGAGCGCTCGCCGGAACGCCTCGGCGCCGAGGTCGAGGAAGTATTCGTCGCGCTTCCCCGCGTCGATGTAGATCGCCCGCATCGAGCGCAGCGCCTCAGCGTGATCCGGCACCATCCGCACGGGGTCGAGGGCCAGCCATCGTTCCCACACCTCGGGGATCAGACGGCCGGTGGCAGGTTCGTACGGCAGCCGGACGGTGCCGTCGGGGTCGGCCGAGTAGCACGCCGCCATACACCAGTCGTTCAGGAGGTTGTCGTCGGACTCCTTGGAGAACGCCGGGCGGCTGCGGAAGTCCTCCCAGAACCGCTCGAAGGATCCGCCGTACTTCTCGCGCAGCGCCCGGGCCGACTTGGGGAAGAGCGAGAGGTAGCACACCTCGAACAGCGCGTCCCCGGCGTGGGTGGCGAGGCCGGCGAACAGGTCCTCGCGGAGCATCGGCACGACCATGGCGCCGTAGCCTCCGCTCGACTTGCCGGCGATCCCCCGGTGATCGCGCTCGGCCATCGTCCGGTACCGGGCGTCGACCCACGGCACCACCTCGTCGCAGAGATAGGTGAGGTACCTCCCGGTCCCCGGCGAGTCGAGGAACTGACTGCCCCCCAGCGACGTCCAGCAGTCGACCCACACCACGACGCACGGCGGGATGTCGCCCGAGGCCATCCCCCGGTCGACGAGCTCCGGGAACGTACGGCGCATCGGGGACCGGTTCCGCCACATGTCGAGCTGCCCGGTGAGGCCCTGGATCACGTACACCGTCGGGTACCGCCGCCCGGCGTCCTCCTCGTAGCCCGGCGGGACGTGCACCCACAGCGGCCGCTCGTGCGGGTCGCCGAGCGGGTTGGCCCGGAGCGCCCTGCTCTCGATCACGTGCTCCTCGAGCCGGCCGGCGGGTTCGGTCGACCACGGCTCCATGTCGGCTCCTCTCATCGTTGGGTTCGCCGCTCCCGCCGCCAGCACGGCGCGTGCCAGTGGCGGCGGAGGTCCGGATCGTGGACCGGCACGACCACGAGGTGCGCGGTGCCGGGCCGGATCTCCTGCTGACAGCCGGGGCAACGATACGGCCGATCGCCGGCAACCTGGCGAACCGTGACGCCCTCGGCGTGCGCCCATGCCGGAGCGGCGCCCCCGCTCCGGCGCGGGGGCGGCGGTCCGGCTCGGTCGCGGGCGGCCCGGTGTCGGCGAGGCACCCGGCCATTATGCTGAGGCGCCGTGTCCCAGGAGACCGCCCCCGATCTCGACGCGTTCAGGCACCTGGGCGACGGTCGGTTCCCCGGCGCGCTGGGCATCGAGGTCGTCGAGATCGAGCCGGGACGGACGCTGATGCGCCTGCGGATCCGCCGGGCTCACCTGGCCCCGAACGGCTATCTCCACGCGGGCACCGTGATGGGCCTGGCCGATTCGGCCTGCGGCTACGGCTGCGTTGCCAGTCTCCCCAACGGCGCGGTGAACTTCGCCACGGTCGAGGCCAAGACGAACTTCCTGGGGACGGCCCTCGAGGGCGAGATCGAGTGCGAGGCCCGGATGGTCCACGGGGGCCGCGCCACCCAGGTGTGGGATGCCGAGGTCCGCGCCGGAGACCGGAGCCTGGCCATGTTCCGCTGCACGCAGCTGATCCTGTACCCCCGCTAGTGAGCGAGGACGTACCGCGCCGCGGCCTCGCCGAGCGCCGTGCCGGTCCCGGCGTCATCGCGGGGACGGCCCCGGACCCGGAACGAATGGTCACCGCCATCGACGCGGTGGAGCGAAGCCCGCTTCCCCAGCCGACCCACCACATCCTCGAGCAGATCCCAACGCGCGAAGGGGTCGGCCGTCCCCTGGAGCCACAGCATCGGCACCCGGATGGCCTCGAGATGGGCGTCTCTGAGGCGGTCGAACTTGCCCGGTGGGTGGAGAGGGTAGCCGACGAACACGAGGCCGGCGGCATCGAGCTCGCCGTCGGCCACCATCATCGAGGCGATCCGTCCCCCCATCGACTTGCCGCCGGCCCAGATCGGGCCGCCGAACTCGCCGCCGCGCGTGAACGCCGCGGACCAGGCCTCCCGGAGCAGCGGCTCCCGGTCCGGGCTCCGCCGGCCCGCCTCCGAGTACAGGAAGTTGAAGCGGAGGCAGGACACCCCCGCCGCCACGAGCCCGGCGGCGAACCCGTCGAGCAACGGGTTGCGCATCGTGCCCCCGGCGCCGTGGGCCAGCACCAGGACGGGGCCGTCATCCGGACCGTCCTGGATGGCCGAGATCCGGCCGCGGGGGGTCTCGATCGCCAAGCCCGGCATCCCGACCGAGCCTACCCGGCGTCCTCGAGCCTGGCCAGGAGGGCCCGCTCGATCCCCGCGGCCCGGTCCGGGTCCACCGTGCCACCGAGGGCCTCGCGGACGTAGAACGTGTCGACCACCCGGTCGCCGTAGGTCGCCACGGTGGCCAGATGGACGTCGAGGCCGAGAGCCTCAAGCGCCCCGGCGAGGTCGAACAGCAGTCCGATCCGGTCCGCCGTCTCCACCTCGATCACGGTCGAGAACGCCGACGCGTCGGCCAGCACGTGAACGTGCGTGGTCACCTCGCTCGACGGCGGCGGGTAGTGGCGCCGCTTCTCCTCGACCCGGGGCTCCAGCTCGACGCGGCCCTCGAGGGCCCGACGAAGGGTCCGCCGGAACCGACGCCACCGCTCCTCGTCGACCTCGCCCCGGAACGCCGGAGCGACCTCGAACACGTCGATCGCCGTGCCGTCCTCGGTGGTGAACGCCCGAGCCGACAGGATCCCCAGCCCCTCGAGCGACAGGCTGCCGGCGATCCGGGCGAGCAGCCCCGGGCGGTCGGCGGCGACCACGGTGACCCGATGGGTGCCGGGTCGATCCCCCGGGGCCGCGAGGGTACGCACCTCGGCGGCGGCGAGGGGCGGGGCCACCAGACGGAAGTGCCTCGCGGCCGTGGACGGCGAGATCGAGGCGAGGTAGGCGCGCGGCAGCCGATCGAGGTACCGCTCCACGGCGTCGGCCGGCTCGCCCTCGAGCCGCTCCCGCACCGCCGCCCGCCGCTCTTCCAGCAGCCTCGCCTGGTCGAACCCCATGTCGCCGGCCTCGAGCACGTGGCGTACCTTGTCGGCCAGCTCGTGCACGAGCGCCAGCCGCCACGGCGAAGCCGCGTGCGGGCCGGTCGCCTCGGCGTCGGCGAGCGTGATCACGAGCAGCATCGCCAGCCGCCGAGCGTCGCCCACGCGGGCGGCCACGTCGAGGACGAGGTTCTCGTCCGACAGGTCCCGCCGCACCGCCGTTTCCGACAGGAGGAGGTGCTCGCGGACCAGGAACAGGACGTCGTCGCGAACCGGCTCGGCCACGCCGATCCGGTCGAGGGCCCCGGCCGCGACCTCCACCCCCACCTCCACGTGCCGGCCTCGACCGACCTTGCCGATGTCGTGAAGGAACGCACCGAGGAGGACCGCCGCGGGATCGCCGACCGCGGCAGCGGCCGTGGGGGCGTCGGCACGTCGCCCGGCCACCACGTCCGAGGCGACCGAGGCCGCGTGGAGGAGGTGCACGTCCACCGTGAACCGGTGATACGGGTCGCGCTGAGGGCGGCACCGGACCGGCGCCCACTCAGGGAGGAACCGGGCCAGCAGGTCGCCCCGATCCATGGCTTCCAGCGACCGTCGGCCGGCCTCGCCGGCCGCCAGGACACCGAGGAAGGCTCGCCGGGTGCGGTCCGTCCACCGGACCGGCCCGAGCTCGACTGCCTCGATCGCGTCGAGTGCGGCCCCGGACAGCGGGGCGTCGGCCGCCGCCGACGCGGCGAAGGCCTCCATCACCTCGTCCGGCGTGGCCGGTGGGGGCACGTCGATCGCCTTGCCCGCCCGCAGGGCCCGGTCCCGCAGGTGCTCCACGAGTCGAGCGTGGCCGAACAGCGATCGCATGAGGGCGTCCGACGCGCTCAGCTCCTCGGTACCGTCGAAGCCGAGCTCCGCGGCCAGGGCGGGCTGATGGTCGAGGACCAGCCGGTCGGTCCGACGCCCGGTCTCGAGGTGGAGGGCGCTCCGGACCCGGACCAGGAACTCCTCGGCCCGGTCCAGGGCCCGGGCCTCCGCGAGGCGGACCGCGGCGTCGGCCGATACCCGATCCGCCCAGCCGATCGCGTGCAGGTCCCGAAGCCCCCCCGACCCCTGCTTCAGGTCCGGTTGCAGGTCCGTCGAGCACGAGTGGTAGCGGGACCCACGGGACTCCGCGTCGGCGCGGAGGCGGTTGAGGAACGGCCGGCCGCCGAGCCGATCGAGCAGCCGGTCCTCGAGCTCCCCGACCAGAGAGACCTCGCCGGCGAGCGGCCGGGCGTCCAGGAGCGCGCAGGCCACGTCGAGCCGGTCCGCTGCCAACGACAGGCACTCGTCCACGGTACGGATCGAGTGCCCGAGCGGGATCCCCCCGTCCCAGAACGGGTAGAACAGCCGCTCCGCGGCCGCCGCAACCCGGCCACCTCGGCGGTCGGCGTGCAGGAGCATCAGATCGACGTCCGAACGCGGCAGGAGCAGGCGCCGCCCGTAGCCACCAACCGCCACGACCGCCACGCCCCGCTCCAGATCCTCGGCCAGCGCGCGCACCGCGTCGTCGACGAGGTCGGACCGGTACCGGGCGGCCCATCGTCCGTGGGTCGTGGAGGCGCGATCGAGGGCCCGGAGCGCCCCCACCAGGCGGTCGAGGGGCGGCGCCCCCCGCTCAGACCGCGTCGGGACCCATCTCCCCCGTGCGGATCCGCCACACCTGATCCACCGGCGTGACGA
>JBQGDK010000101.1:0-3737 GCA_052039025.1 Actinomycetota bacterium | reverse complement strand
AAGGGCCTCGAGCTTCGGCCACGGCGCCTCGGGGTTGACGTGGTCGGGGGGCACCGGCGACACCCCGCCCCAGTCGTTGATCCCCCCGTCGAGGATACGCTGGTAGTGCGGGTCTGAGAGGTTCGGCGGCGCCTGCACGTTGACCCGCGGTCCGAGGATCACCCTCGCTGCGGCCACCGCGGCCAGGAACTCTTCGTCGGCGGGCTCCGGGTGATCGTGCATCCGCGTGCCGGGCTTGGCCCGGAAGTTCTGGACGATGACCTCCTGCACGTGCCGGTACCGTCGGTGGACGTCCCGGATGGCGAACAGCGACGCGGCCCGCTCGCGGGCGGTCTCGCCGATCCCCACGAGGATCCCGGTGGTGAACGGGATGGCCAGGCGTCCGGCGTCCTCGATCGTCCGGAGGCGGATCGCCGGCACCTTGTCCGGTGAGCCGTGGTGGGGCAAGCCCTTCTCCACCAGGCGATCGGTCGACTGTTCCAGCATCAGCCCCATCGACGCCGACACGTGCTTCAGGCGGGCCAGGTCCTCGTAACGCATCACGCCGGGGTTGAGGTGGGGGAGGAGCCCGGTCGCCTCGATCACGCGGATCGCCGCGGCCCGGACGTACTCGAGCGTCGAGCGATACCCGCGCTCGGCCAGCCACCGGCGGGCCACGGGGTAGCGGTCCTCGGGCCGGTCGCCCAGGGTGAACAGCGCCTCCTTGCACCCGGCCCGCCGTCCGGCCTCGGCGACCGCCACGACCTCGTCGAGCGACAGGAACGGGCTGTCGAGCTTCGCCGGGGCCTTGGCGAACGTGCAGTAGTGGCACACGTCCCGGCACAGCATGGTCAGCGGGACGAACACCTTCCGCGAGTACGTGACCGTCGAGCCGTGGCCGAGGTCGCGGAGGGAGGACGCCACCGCCAGCAGCTCCTCGAGCATGGCCCCGCGGGCCTCCATGACCGCGGCGGCCTCGTCGAGGGACAGCGACCGGCCCGCCTCGGCGCGGCGGAGCGCCCGTCGGACGGCGTGGTCGGATGCCGGCATCGGACGCGAGCCTAGCACCGAGCCGACGGTAGGCTTGCCGGGTGAAGGTCGTGGCGCTCGCCGGCGGGATCGGCGCTGGGAAGTTCCTGCGCGGGGTCGTTCGCGTCGTGCCTCCCACCGATATCACGGTCGTGGTCAACACCGCCGACGACATGACGCTCCACGGCCTCCGGATCTGCCCCGACCTCGACTCGGTCACGTACTGGCTGGCCGGGCTGGCCGACCGCGCCCGCGGCTGGGGCCGGGCCGATGAGTCGTTCCGGACGCTCGACGCGCTCCGGCGGCTCGGCGCGCCGGCCTGGTTCGGGCTCGGCGACCTCGACCTCGGCACGCACCTCGCTCGGACGGGGTGGCTGGCGGATGGGGCCACGCTCTCCGAGGTGACGGCGCGCGTCGCGGCCGCGCTGGGCGTGGGGGCCACCCTCCTGCCGATGTCCGAGGACCCCGTGGCCACGTGGATCGATGCGATCGACGACCACGGCACGGCCCGGTCGGATCCCTTCCAGACGTACTGGGTGGCCAGGAGGGCTCGCGACCTGGTCAAGGGGGTCCGGTTCGAGGGCGCCGATCGCGCCCGGCCCTCTCCCGGCGTGCTCGAGGCGATCCGCGCCGCCGACGCGGTGCTGATCTGCCCGTCGAACCCCGTGGTGAGCGTGGCGCCGATCCTGACGATCCCAGGGGTGCGGGACGCGGTCGCGGTTCGTCGGGCCCGAGCCGCCGGGGTCTCCCCGATCGTGGACGGCGCGCCGGTGGCGGGGATGGCCGATCGGCTGATGCCGGCCGTCGGGCTCGAGGTGACGGCGCTCGGCGCCGCCTCGGCCTACCGAGGGCTGCTGCGCGGCTGGGTCGTGGACCGGCGAGACGCCGGCCTGGCGCCGAGGATCGAAGAGACGCTGGGGATCCGGGTGGCCGTGACCGACACGATCATGGCCGACGACGCCGTCGCGGAGGGCGTGGCCCGAGTGGCCCTGGACCTGGCCGCGGGATGAGCCTCGAGATCCTGCCCGTCACCGGGATCCCCCAGATCGAGCCCGGGGACGACCTGGGAGCGCTGATCGCCGACCGGACCGCCCTCCGGGACGGGGACGTCGTCGCGGTCACCCAGAAGGCCGTCTCGAAGGCCGAAGGCCGGCTGGTCCGAGGGGAGAAAGAGGAGTGGGTGGCCCGGGAGGCTCGCCGGATCGTGGCCCGCCGGGGCGACCTCGTGATCGCCGAGACCCGACACGGATTCGTCTGCGCCAACGCCGGGGTGGACGCCTCGAACCTCCCCGAGGGGATGCTGGCGCTGCTCCCGGAGGACCCGGACGCGTCCGCCTCGGCGATCCGCGCGGGGCTTCGGGCCGAGACCGGAGCCGAGGTTGGTGTGGTCGTCACCGACACGTTCGGCCGGCCCTGGCGTCGTGGTCTCGTCAACGTGGCGATCGGGTGCGCCGGTCTCCCGGCCCTGGTGGATCTGCGGGGCACCCGGGACGCGACCGGCCGGGTGCTCCAGGCGACCGTGGTGGCGCTGGCCGACGAGGTGGCCGCGGCCTCCGGCCTGGCGATGGGAAAGGCCGACGGCGTTCCGGCGGCCGTGCTCCGCGGCGTGCGGGCGGGCGCCCCGCCAGGCGAGGCAGCCGAGCTGGTGCGTCCCCCGGAGGAGGATCTGTTCAGGGTGTCGCCGTCCGAGGCGATCGCCGCCCGACGCACCGTCCGCTCGTTCGCGCGGGGCAGCGTCCCGCGCGAGCTCTTGCTCGAGGCGGTGGCGGCCGCGCTGACGGCGCCGGTCCCCCACGGCTCGCGCCTCCCGGCCCGGCCGTGGACGTGGGTGGCGCTCGAGACCGCGTCGGCCCGCACCGCGCTCCTCGGCGCGATGGCGGATGCCTGGGTTCGCGACCTCCGCGGGGACGGCACGCCGGAGGACGTGATCCGCCGCCGGCTGGCGCGCTCGGACGCGCTCCTGGGCGCCGCGCCAGCCCTGCTGGTGCCCTTCCTGTCCCTGGAGGGCTCGGACCACTACCCCGATCCCCGCCGGCGGACCGCCGAGCGGGACATGTTCGTGCTGGCAACCGGGGCCTCCATCCAGAACCTGCTCCTGGCGCTCAGCGCGCGGGGCGTCGGGTCGGCGTGGGTCGCGGCCTCCCTGTTCTGCCGGCCGGTGGCCGCGGCGGCCGTCGGCCTCTTGCCGGACCACCTGGCGATGGGCGTGGTGGCGGCCGGCCACCCACCGGCCGAGGGCCTTCCGCCCCGGCCCCCCATCGATCCCGGCCCCCATCTCCGGTGGGCGTGAGGCTTGATAGAGTGAGGCGTCGTGGCGAAGAAGAAGCGCAAGCGGAAGCGCCCTGACCGGTCGACCTCCCGGGCCGGCACCGCCACCGCGGTGGCCGAGCCGAAGACGGACGAGCGCCCCTCGGCCCGAGCCGAGCGGAAGGAGCAGGCCCGGCGGGAGCGGGAGCGCCGCATCAAGCAGGCGAAGCGGCGCCAGCGAACCCGTCGCGCGGTCCGGTGGGGCGTGGTCGGGGCCGCCGCCCGGGGGAACGGGATCTTCGTGTGGGCGCAGGTCCAGGAGAACCGACAGGTGCAGGAGCGCGCCGCGACCGCAGCCGCCCGGGTCGGCATCGGCGAGGTTCAGGAGCCGGCTGACGAGGGCACCGAGCACCTCCAGCCGAACGAGCCCCCGCCCCCGTACGCGAACGTCCCGGCCCCGGAGGGACCGCCCGCCCCCGGCC
>JBQGDK010000100.1:0-2840 GCA_052039025.1 Actinomycetota bacterium | reverse complement strand
GAGGGCATCGGGACGAACCACCCGGGCCAGGAGGTCGCGGTCCACCGCGAGCAGCTGGCTGCGCCACTCCGCGCGCGGGTAGTCGCCGACGTACTGGAAGGCGATGTTGTAGTCGAAGAGGAAGTGCATGGCGAAGGGCGTCGGGACGTCCGAGACGATCCGCCGCACCGCGATCTCCCCCGACCGGATCCCGTCGGCGACCTTCCGGAAGTCCCGGATCCGCAGGAGATCGTCCCAGGCCTCCCGGTACGCCTCGAGCAGGATCGGGAACTCGCCGTACCGTCGCACCAGCTGCATGAGGTCCTGGGCCCGGATCCGCTGGAGCCACAGCGGCGTCCGCCGGCCCGGCCCCCGGCGCGGGAGAAGGAGCGCGCGGGCCGCGCACTCTCGGAACAGCAGCCCGAACAGCGGGGAGACCTGGAGCTCGCGGAGGAGCAGCTCGTCGAGCTCCTCGTCGTCGGGGAGGTCGGCGATCAGCTCGATGGGGACCGGGGAGTCCCGGCCCGGGAACCGGAGCATGAAGCCGTCATCCACCGCGGCCGCCTCGACGTCGAGGTTCTCCGCGTCCCGGACCCGGGCCCGGACCACCAGGGTCCAGGCGTGGTGCACCCTGGCGCCGAACGGCGAGTGCACCACGACCCGGCGGTCGCCGAGCTCGTCGTCGAACTCCTCGATCACCACGGCACGGTCAGACGGCAGCTCGCCAGCGGCCTCGTGCTGCTCGGCCAGGAACGCGTGAAGGTTGGTGGCGGCCCGCTCCCCCAGGGCGCACTCCTCCCGGGCCCACGCCGCGAACGCCTCGGCGTCGTCGAGCCGGCCGGCGGCTTCGTGGAGGAACTCGCCGACCTTCACGCCGGTCTCGTACGGGCGGCCGGGTTGCTCGCCGTGCCAGAACGGGATCGATGGCATCGCCCCCGGGGCCTCGTGCACGACGATCTCGTCGCGGTCGATGCGCTCGATCCGCCATACCGCCGAGCCGAGCACGAACGAGTCGCCGGGACGGGCCTCGAACACGAACTCCTCATCGAGCTCGCCGAGCCGCACCCCGGTCCCGCCGTGCAGCACCCGGTAGTAACCTCGGTCGGGGATCGTGCCGGCGTTCGTCACGGCGAGCATCCTGGTGCCCGCCCGGGCCCGGACCTCACCGGTCTCCCGGTTCCACACGAGCCTCGGCCGCAGCTCCCCGAACCGGGCCGCCGGGTACCGGCCGGCCAGCATGGCCACCACGGCCTCGAACCGGCCCCGGTCGAGGTCGCGGAACGGGTACGCCCCCCGGACCAGGTCGTAGAGCGCGGGAGCGGTCCACTCGCCGGCGCTGGCGGCGCTCGCCAGGTGCTGGGCCAGCACGTCGAGGCACCCCTCGGGTATCTCCGTCGTCTCGACCTCGCGGCGGAGCATCCCTCGGGCGACCGCCGCGGCGTCCACCAGGTCCGGGCGGTACTTCGGGACGATCCGTCCCGTGGCCACCTCGCCGACGAGGTGGCCGGCCCGGCCCACCCGCTGCAGCCCCGCCGTGACGCTCTTGGGGCTCTCGATCTGCACGACGAGGTCGATCGCCCCGATGTCGATCCCAAGCTCCAGAGACGACGTGGCCACCAGGCCGGGAAGCTGCCCTCGCTTCAGCTGCTCCTCGACCTCGAATCGCTTCTCCCTGGACACGCTGCCGTGGTGGACCCGGACCAGGACCTCACCGGCCCGCTCGTTGATCTGTCGAGCCGTCCGTTCGGCCAGGGCTCGGTTGTTCACGAAGATCAGCGTGGAGCGGTGCGACCGGACGAGGTCGTGGAGCTCGTCCCACACGCTGGGCCACACGCTCTCGCCGGGGAGCTCACGGAAGTCCTCCACCGGCGCCTCGACCGTGAGGTCGATCTCCTTCCGGCCGCCGGAATCCAGCACCCGGACCGGCCTCGGCGCGCCGCGCTCCCGCCCCCCGAGCCACGCCGCCACACGGTCGGGAGGCGTGACCGTGGCCGACAGCCCCACCCGCTGGAACGGCCGTCCGGTCAGCCACGCCAGCCGCTCGAGCGACACCGCCAGGTGCGCCCCGCGCTTGTTCGGAGCCAGCGCGTGGACCTCGTCGACGATCACGGCCTCCACCCCGGCGAGGGTCGCCGCGGCCCGCTCGGAGGTCAGCATGAGGTACAGCGACTCCGGCGTGGTGATCAGCACGTCGGGAGGGCGGCGGACCAGCCGGTCCCGCTCCCGCTGGGGCGTGTCGCCGGTCCGGATCCCCATCGTGATCCCCGGACCCGCCCGGCCGAGACGCCCGGCGATCTCCTCCATGCCGGCCAGCGGGACCTCGAGGTTCCGGTGGATGTCGTTGCCGAGCGCCTTCAGCGGCGTGACGTACAGGACCCGAACCGCGGCGTCCTCCCGGGGCTCGCGAGACAGGCGGTCCAGGAAGACCAGGAACGCAGCAAGGGTCTTGCCCGACCCGGTGGGAGCCACCACGAGCGCCGAGTCGCCGGCGGCCAGGGCCGGCCAGGCCAGCTCCTGGGCGGGGGTCGGCTCCCCGAACGTCTCCCGGAACCAGGTCCCGGCGAGGTCGCCGAAGATCGAGGACGCGTCGCCCATCGGCCCATCGTATGACGGCGACTTCGCTTACGGCGCCAGTCGCACCCGGCCCGCGGATCGACCGGCGAGTGCCGCGGGCCCCGCCCGGACCAGCCCTTCGGCCGACAGGGCCGCCGTCGCCGCGCCCACCACGTCGATGCGGCGTCCGACCCGTGCCGCCAGCGCGCCGAGCGTGACCGACTCGACCGACCGCAGCTCGCGGATCACGGCGCCCCGGACCTGGCGGAACGACCCCTCGAACCGGCCCTGCCGCGAGGGGGAAGCAC
>JBQGDK010000099.1:0-11813 GCA_052039025.1 Actinomycetota bacterium | reverse complement strand
TCCTCGGCCCCACCGGCGTGGGGAAGACCGAGCTGGCCCGGGCGCTGGCCGCGTACCTGTTCGACGACGAGCGGGCCATGGTCCGAATCGACATGAGCGAGTACCAGGAGCGGCACGCGGTGGCCCGCCTGGTCGGGGCGCCGCCCGGCTACGTCGGCTACGAGGAGGGCGGCCAGCTCACCGAGGCCGTCCGCCGCCGCCCGTACTCGGTGATCCTCCTCGACGAGGTGGAGAAGGCCCACCAGGACGCGTTCAACCTGCTGCTCCAGGTGCTCGACGACGGCCGGCTCACCGACGGCCAGGGCCGCACCGTCGACTTCAAGAACACCGTGCTGATCATGACCTCGAACCTCGGGAGCGCCTGGTTCTTCGAGGAGACGCTCGCGCCCGAGGACCGTCGTGAGCGGGTCCTGGCCCAGGTCCGGGAGGCGTTCCGACCCGAGTTCCTGAACCGGGTCGACGAGATCATCGTGTTCGAGCCGCTCGACAAGGGAGAGATCGCCCGGATCGTGGACATCCAGGTCGCCCTGCTGGCCGAGCGGCTGGCCGCCCGGAAGCTGGAGATCGAGCTGACCGCCGCCGCCCGGGAGTACCTGGCGGAGAAGGGGTACGACCCGAACTTCGGGGCTCGGCCCCTGAAGCGGTTGATCCAGCGCGAGGTTCAGGACCCGCTGGCCGTGAAGCTCCTGTCCGGGGAGATCGCCGAGGGCGGTCGGATCGAGGTCGACCGCGCCGGCGACGGCCTGGCGTTCCGGGTGGCCGCCGACCGATAGAATCCGATCTTGCGTCCCCGGCGCCGGCCGGGCCATCGAGAGGAGAGGACATGATCGCGCTCTGGGTGATCCTCGGGATCGTCGTCCTGGTGCTGCTGTGGGGCGTGGTGGCCTACAATCGCTTCGTCGCCCAGCGCCAGGGGATCCGCGACGCGTACGCGAACATCGACACCGAGCTGCGCCGGCGGTACGACCTGATCCCCAACCTGGTCGAGTCCGTGAAGGGCTACGCCTCGCACGAGCGGGCCACGTTCGAGAACGTGACGGCGGCCCGGACCGCGGCCATGCAGGCCCAGGGGCCCGTGGAGCAGGCCCAGGCCGAGAACATGCTCACCGACGCCCTCCGGCGCCTCTTCGCCGTGGCCGAGGCGTATCCGGAGCTCCGGGCCTCGGAGAACTTCCAGGCCCTGCAGGCCGAGCTCGCCACCACCGAGGATCGGATCCAGGTGACCCGGCGCGTCTACAACGCGAACGTCCGGGACTACAACGAGCGGGTCCAGTCGGTCCCCTCGAACGTGATCGCCTCGATGTTCGGGTTCAGCGAGGAGTCGTTCTTTGAGATCGAGGAGGCCGCACGGGCCACGCTGGAGGAGGCCCCCCGGGTCGACTTCGGCACGGCGACCCCGGGGGGTGCGACCCCGCCCTCGGCCCCGCCTGCCGCGCCGCCCCCGGCCGCCCCGCCCCCGGGCGAGACCCCGCCCCCGGCGGCCGGGTAGCAGCGGCGGGAGGTGCCCTCCGAGCCGCTCCTGGGTACGCTCTTGCCGAGGAGGTGGCCGATGCTGGAGCGATTCACCTGGATCAAGCAGTCGGGGTACCGGTGGAGGGGCGACGGGCTCACGGTCTACATCGACCCGTGGAGCGTCCCGGGTGACTTCGAGCCGGCCGACGTCGTGCTGATCACCCACGCCCACGATGACCACTACTCGCGCGACGACCTGGAGCGAATCGCCAAGGACGACACGGTCTTCGTGGCCCCCCGGGACGTGGCGGCCGAGCTCGCCGGGAACGTGACCGCGGTCGGGCCGGGTGACACCGTCGAGGCGAGCGGGATCAAGGGGCAGGCCGTCCCCGCCTACAACATCCGCCCCGAGCGGCTCCACATGCACCCGAAGGAGAACAACTGGGTGGGCTACGTGCTCGAGCTCGGCGGGAACGTCTACTACCACGCGGGAGACACCGACCACCTGCCGGAGCTCGAGGGCATCCGGTCGGATGTGGCATTCGTGCCGATCGGTGGCACGTTCTGCTGCGGCGTGGACGAGGCCGCGCGCCTGGTGAAGGCGATGACGCCCGGCCTCGCCGTGCCGATGCACTACGGCTTCAACGAGGGCGTCGGCGTGGCCCGGGACGGGGAGCGGTTCCGCGAGGAGGCCGCCCCGATCCCGGTGGAGGTATTGTCCCCGGTGGTTCCCTTCAACTTCGAGTGAAGGCCGGCGCGCTGAAGCTGGGGGCCATCCTGGTGGCCTCGGGCCTCCTCGTGGGGGCCCTGGTGGCGGCGGTATCGGTGGCGACCGCGGTCCCGTTCTGTCCCTCGGGGCCCTCGGGTGAGGACTGCCACGCGCTGGTGGTGACGCTGGCCCGCCGGGCCGGGCTCGTGGCCGGGGCGGCCACGGTGTTGATGGTGCTGATCGCTGCCGGCCTTATCAAGATGCTCTCGCAGGACGACCGGCAGCGGGCCGAGCGGGCCATGGAGGCCTACCGAGCCTCGGAACAGGAGGGTTGAGATGGCACTGGGATACGACGGCGACCTGTACATCCTGGCGTTCGACCACCGGGGGTCGTTCCAGAAGAAGATGCTCGGGATCGAAGGGTCCCCGACGCCCGAGGAGACCGAGCGGATCGCCGACGCGAAGTCGGTGATCTTCGAGGGGTTCCTCCGGGGCCTCGAGGAGGGGGCCCCTCGGGACGCGGCCGGCATGCTCGTTGACGAGCAGTTCGGCTCGGACCTGGCCCGGCGCGGCAAGAAGGAGGGCGTGATCCTGGCGATGCCGGTCGAGAAGAGCGGCCAGGACGAGTTCGACTTCCAGTACGGTGACTTCGGGGCCCACATCGAGGAGTTCGACCCCTCGTTCTCGAAGGTCCTGGTCCGGTACAACCCCGAAGGGGATCGGGAGATGAACGCCCGGCAGGCCACGCGGCTTCGCGAGCTCTCGGACTGGCTCCACGAGCGTGGCCGCAAGTTCCTGTTCGAGCTGCTGGTCGCCGCCGAGCCGGCCCAGCTCCAGGCCGTGGGCGGTGACGAGGATCGCTACGACAAGGAGGTGCGGCCCGGCCTGATGCTCCAGGCGATCCGGGACCTCCACGCGGCCGGGGTGGAGCCCGACGTGTGGAAGATCGAGGGCCTGGACCGCCGGGAGGACTGCCAGGCCGTGGCCGACCTGGTCCGCTCCGACGGCCGTGACCGGGTCGTCTGCGTGGTGCTGGGCAGAGGCGCCGACGACGCCGCGGTGGAGCACTGGCTCCGGCAGGGGGCCGGTGTGCCGGGCTACGTCGGGTTCGCCATCGGCCGAACGATCTGGTGGGACGCCCTGAAGGCGTACCTGAACGACGAGACCAGCCGGGAGGATGCGGCCGCCGCGATCTCCGCGAACTACCGGCGGATGATCGACGTGTACCGCGGCTAGCGGTTGGCCCAGCGGCGGGCCCACCGAGTAGGATTCGCCAGCGAGCCTGAGAGGAGGCTGAGGATGGCCGTCATCAAGACGATCGATCTCGTCGGTGTCTCCAACGAGTCCTGGCGCGACGCGGCGTCCCAGGCTCTGGCCGACGCCGCGAAGACCCTCCGCGGGATCCAGGGCATGGAGGTGCTCGAGACCTCCGCCGTCGTCGAGAACAACGAGATCGCCGAGTACCACACCCACGTCCGGATCAAGTTCCGCATCGAGCGGTAGGCGGTCGATCGATCGGGTGGGGCCGGCGGAGCCCCGGGCTAGACTGGGGCTCGATGTCGGTCACGATCCTGGTTGGCACCCAGTGGGGTGACGAGGGGAAGGGGAAGGCCACCGACCTCCTGGGCGACCGGATGGACCTCGTGGTCCGGTACCAGGGGGGGAACAACGCCGGGCACACGGTCCGGGCCGGCGGCCACACGCTGAAGCTCCACCTGGTGCCGTCCGGGATCCTCTCCCCGGGCGTGGTCCCCGTGATCGCCGACGGGGTCGTGGTCGACCCCGGCGTCCTGCTCCAGGAGATGGACGAGCTCGAGGCCCGGGGGATCGACACCTCGGGCCTGCTGGTCTCGGCGAACGCCCATTTGATCATGCCGTACCACCTGGAGCTCGACCGGGTCACCGAGCGGTATCTCGGCAAGCTCCAGCTGGGGACCACCAAACGGGGGATCGGGCCGGCCTACGCGGACAAGGCGGCCCGGATCGGCCTGCGGGTGCAGGACCTCACCGACGAGAAGATCTTCCGCCAGAAGCTCGAGGTCGTGCTGAAGGAGAAGAACGCCATCCTGTCGCGCGTGTACAACCGCCTGCCGCTCGAGCCGGAGGACATCGTCCGCGACTACCTCGGCTACGGTGAGCGGCTGGCCCCGCACATCGCAGACACCTCGTCGCTGCTCCACCGAGCGCTGCGCGAGGGGAAGCGCGTGCTCCTCGAGGGCGCCCAGGGCACGCTCCTCGACCTCGACCACGGCACGTATCCGTTCGTGACCTCCTCGAACCCGATCGCCGGTGGCGCCCTGGTCGGGGCGGGACTCGGCCCGAAGGAGGTCGATCGGGTCATCGGGGTGACGAAGGCCTACGTGACCCGGGTCGGCTCCGGGCCGTTCCCGACCGAGGACCAGGGCGAGGCGGGCGCGCGCATGCAGGAGCGCGGGCAGGAGTTCGGCACCACGACCGGGCGGCGCCGCCGGTGCGGATGGTTCGACGCGGTCCTGCTCCGCTACGCGGCTCGGGTGAACGGGCTCACCGAGCTGTTCCTGACGAAGCTCGACGTGATGTCGGGTCTGCCGTCGGTGAAGGTCTGCGTGGCGTACCGGTACGAGGGTGAGGTGTTCGAGGACTTCCCCCCGCACCAGTCGATCGTCCACCGGGCCGAACCCCTGTACGAGGAGCTGGAGGGCTGGCCCGAGGAGCTGTCCGAGGCTCGGGGCTTCGACGAGCTCCCACCCGCGGCCCGGAAGTACGTTGAGCGCCTGGCCGACCTCGGCGACGTCCCGGTCCGCACGGTCTCGGTCGGCCCCGCCCGCGAGCAGGCCGTGGAGGTTGCGCTCTAGGGTGCGGGTCCTGATCGTCGGCGGGGGAGGGCGAGAACACGCCCTGGCGTGGTCGCTGGCCCGCGATCCCGCGGTCGACGCGCTGCTGGCGGCGCCGGGGAACGCCGGGATCGATGAGGTGGCCCGATGCGTCCCGGTCGCGGGCGACGACGTCGATGGCCTGGTTGCCCTGGCCGAGGACGAGGCGATCGACCTGACCGTGGTCGGTCCGGAGGCCCCGCTGGTGGCCGGCCTGGTCGACGCCCTCGAGGCCCGCGGCCGTCTCGCGTTCGGGCCGACCGAGGCCGGGGCGCGGATCGAGGGGTCGAAGGCGTGGGCCAAGGAGCTGCTGCTCCGCCACGGCATCCCCACCGGCCGGGCCGAGATCACCGACGACGTCACCCGGGCGCTGATGCTCCTCGACGCGTTCGACCCGCCGTGGGTGATCAAGGCTGACGGCCTGGCCGCGGGGAAGGGCGTGGCGGTGGTCGCCGACCGGCAGGGAGCCGTGGCGGCGGTCCAGTCGATGCTCGTGGAGCGGGCCTTCGGCGCGGCGGGGGATCGGATCCTGATCGAGGAGCACCTGGAGGGCCGCGAGGTATCGGTGCTCGCACTGACCGACGGGGAGGCCGTGATCCCCCTGGAGCCGGCCCGGGACTACAAGCGAGCCCTCGACGGCGATCGGGGCCCGAACACCGGCGGCATGGGCGCACACTCGCCGGTCCCCGAGGTCGACGAGGGGCTGGCGGGTCGGATCGCCGCCGAGATCCTCGAGCCGACCGTGGCGGCCCTGACCGCCGAGGGGGTCCGGTACCGGGGCGTCCTGTACGCCGGCCTGATGCTGACCGCGGACGGGCCGAAGGTTCTCGAGTTCAACGCCCGGTTCGGCGACCCCGAGGCCCAGGCCGTGCTGCCCCGGCTCGAGTCCGACCTCGCCGGGACGCTCCTGGACTGCGCCGGGGGGCGGCTCGTCGGGACCAAGGTGTCCTGGTCCGCGGAGGCCTGCGTCACGGTGGTCCTGGCCTCCGGTGGCTACCCCGGCCCGTACGAGACCGCGCTTCCGATCCATGGGCTCGACCAGGCCGGAAAATCCGACAGGGTCGCGGTGTTCCACGCCGGGACGGCCAGGCGGGACGGTAGAGTGGTGACCGCAGGTGGACGGGTGCTGGCGGTGAGCGCGCTGGGGGCCGACCTCGCCGACGCGCGGGCGCGCGCGTACGGCGCGGCGTCTCACATCTCGTTCGAGGGTCTCCACCGTCGGGACGACATCGCCCTCGAGGCCCCCGGTGGCTGACCCGGTCGTGGGGATCCTGGTCGGATCCGCATCGGATCTGCCCGTCCTCCAGCAGGCCACCGCGATCCTGGAGCGCCTCGGTATCCCCAACGAGATCCACGTGATGTCCGCGCACCGGACCCCCGACCTCGTCGACGAGTACGCCCGGACCGCAGAGGAGCGGGGCCTGGTCGTGGTGATCTGCGGGGCCGGCCGAGCGGCGCACCTCGCCGGCGCGGTGGCCGCCCGGACCGTGCTCCCGGTCATCGGCGTGCCGGTGGGGGCCGACCACCTCGGCGGCGCCGACGCGCTCTACTCGACCGTCCAGATGCCCCGGGGAGTCCCGGTCGCCACCGTCGGGATCGACGGGGCGGTGAACGCGGCCCTCCTGGCCGCCCAGATCCTGGCCGTCCGCGACCCCGAGATCCGGGTCAAGCTGCACGAGTTCAAGGAGTCCCTGGCCGAGGGCCTCAAGCTATGAATACCCCACGAATCTCGCTCCCTTCGGTCGCTGCGATTCGCGGGGGCCCCAGATCGTGATCCCCCGCTACACGCTGCCGGAGATGGGCGCGGTGTGGTCCGAAGAGCGGAAGCTGGCCCATTGGCTCCGGATCGAGGTGCTGGCCTGTGAGGCCTGGGCGGAGCTCGGCCGGATACCGACCGCCGACCTCGAGTCGATCCGGTCGCGGGCCTCCGTCGACCCCGAACGGGTCCGGAGGATCGAGGAGACCACGCACCACGACGTGGCCGCGTTCGTCCAGGCCGTGGCGGAGACCGTCGGGCCGGCGGGGCGGTGGATCCACTACGGGATGACCTCGAGCGATCTCCTCGACACGGCCCTGGCCCTCCAGCTCCGCGACGCGGCCGACCTCCTGCTGGCGAAGCTCGAGGCCCTGCTGGCGGCGGTCCGGGACCGGGCGCTGGAGCACCGAGGCACCCCGTGCGTGGCCCGGACCCACGGGGTGCACGCCGAGCCGACCACGTTCGGGCACAAGCTTGCGGTGTGGGCGTTCGCGCTCGACCGCGACCGGGAGCGGCTCCGGCGGGCCCGCGAGGCTGTGCTGGTGGGCAAGGTCAGCGGCGTGGTCGGCACGTACGGCTCGGTCGACCCGTTCGTCGAGGAGCACGTGTGCCGCGAGCTCGGCCTCCGGCCGGCCGAGGCCGCCACGCAGGTCATCCAGCGCGATCGGCACGCCCAGTACGTGAGCGCCCTGGCCATCGCCGCCGCCACGATCGAGACGATCGCGGTCGAGCTCCGCCACCTGGCCCGGACCGAGGTTCGCGAGATCGAGGAGCCCTTCGAGCCGGGCCAGAAGGGCTCGAGCGCCATGCCCCACAAGCGGAACCCGGTGCTCTGCGAGCGGCTGACGGGGCTGGCGCGGGTGGTCCGGGCCGCGGTCGGGCCGGCGCTGGAGAACGTGGCGCTGTGGCACGAACGCGACATCTCCCACTCGTCGGTGGAGCGGGTGATCCTGCCCGACGCCTCGATCGCCCTCGACTACATGCTCCACCTGGGGGAGCATGTGGTCCGGCGGATGCGGGTGTTCCCCGACCGGATGCGGGCGAACCTCGAGGCCGGCGGGGGGCTGGCCTTCTCCCAGCGGGTGCTCCTGGCGCTGATCGACCGGGGGATGAGCCGGGACGAGGCCTACCGGCTGGTCCAGGGGGCCGCCGCGGAGGCCTGGGACCGGGGCGCGGACTTCCGCCAGGGGATCCGCTCCCGCACCGACCTCTCGGACCAGGAGCTGGAGGCGGCGTTCGAGCCGCGGCTGGAGCACCTGGATGGCGTGTTCGCCCGGCTCGAGAAGCTCGAGGTCCAGGCGCCGTGAGCCTGCCCGCCGATCTCCACGCGCGGGGGAAGGTCCGGGACATCTACGAGGTCGACGAGCGCCGCCTCCTCATGATCACCACCGACCGGATCTCGGCGTTCGACGTCGTGCTCCCCTCGCCGATCCCGGACAAGGGCCGCGTCCTCACCGGGCTGTCGCTGTTCTGGTTCGATCGCACCGCCGACATCGTGCCGAACCACCTCGTCACCGCCGACGTGGACCGGTTCCCTCCGGACTTCCGTGAGCCCCGGGACGAGCTGGCCGGTCGGTCGATGCTCGTTCGGCGTGCCCAGATGATCCCGATCGAGTGCGTGGCCCGCGGCTACCTCTCGGGCTCGGGGTGGAAGGAGTACCGGGATTCCGGGACCGTGTGCGGGATCGCCCTGCCCCGGGGGCTCCGGGAGTCCGACCGCCTCCCCGAGCCGATCTTCACCCCCGCCACGAAGGCCGAGAGCGGCCACGACGAGAACATCACGCTCGAGCGGGCCGGCGAGATCGTGGGCGAGGGGCTCGCCCAGCGGCTGAAGGAGCTCACGCTGGCCCTGTACGGGTTCGGCGCCGAGCTGGCGGCCGACCGGGGCGTCATCCTGGCCGACACGAAGTTCGAGTTCGGATTCGTCGACGGCGAGATCACGCTGTGCGACGAGGTCATGACCCCCGACTCGTCCCGGTTCTGGCCGGCGGACGGCTATCGCCCCGGGGGGGCCCAGCCGTCGTTCGACAAGCAGTACGTCCGGGACTGGCTGGACGACGTCGGCTGGGACCACGAGCCGCCGGCGCCCGAGCTGCCTCCTGGGATCGTCGCCCAGACCTCCCAGCGGTACGCGGAGGCCTACGACCGGATCGCCGGCGAGCCGTTCGACCGGTACCTGCGGAGGATGTGCGGGTGAGGCGGCGGTTCGAGGTCGTGGTGATGCTGAAGCCCGGGATGGCCGACCCGCAGGGGCGGGCCGTCGAGGACGCGCTCCCGACGATGGGGTGGTCGGGGGTCACCGCCGTCCGCGTCGGCAAGCACGTCGAGCTGACCGTGGAGGCCGAGGACGAGGACGCGGCCCGGGCCCTCGTTGAGCAGATCGCCGGCCGGCTCCTGTCGAACCCGGTGATCGAGGACTACCGGATCCTGTCGGCCGAGGAGGTCGGGTGAGCGGCCCCACGGTCGCCGTGATCACCTTCCCGGGGTCGCTCGACGACCGGGACGCGCTCCGGGCGGTCCGGCTGATGGGGGGAACGCCGGTGGCGGTCTGGCACCGCGACCGCGACCTCGGCCCCGCCGACGCGGTGATCCTCCCCGGCGGGTTCTCCTACGGTGACCACCTCCGGGCCGGGGCCATCGCCCGGTTCGCCCCGGTCATGGCCGCGGTCGCCGAGCACGCCGAGCGGGGCGGGCCCGTGCTGGGGATCTGCAACGGGTTCCAGATCCTGTGCGAGGCCGGCCTGCTGCCCGGCGCACTGACCCGCAACGCCGGTTTGGCCTTCGTGTGCCGGCAGCTCCACGTTCGGTGCGAGACCTCGGCCACGGCATTCACCTCGACGCTCGAGCCCGGTGACGTGCTGGCCGTCCCCGTGAAGCACGGGGAGGGCCGCTTCGTGGCCGACCGCGAAACCCTGGCCCGGATCGAGGGCGAGGGGCGGGTTGTCCTGCGGTACTGCTCGCCGACCGGAGAGCTCGCCGACGCCTGGAACCCGAACGGCGCCATGCATCACATCGCGGCGGTGACGAACGAGCGGGGGAACGTGATGGGGATGATGCCGCACCCGGAGCACGCCGTGGACCCGGACGTCGGGCCGACCGGAGGCCAGCCGCTCTTCGAGTCGCTCCTGCAGTCCGTGCTGACACGGGTGTGATGGGCGAGGCCGCCGGCCGGCAGGAGCCGATCCATCGGGGCCTGGGGCTCACCGATGGGGAGCACGACCGGATCGTGGCCCTCCTGGGGCGTGAGCCGAACCACGCCGAGCTGGCGATGTACGCGGCGATGTGGTCCGAGCACTGTTCGTACAAGTCGAGCAAGGTCCACCTGCGCGAGCTGCCCACCGACGGGCCGCCTGTGCTCGTCGGTCCGGGCGAGGACTCCGGCGTCGTCGACCTCGGCGACGGCGTGGCCTGCGCCTTCAAGATTGAGTCGCACTCCCACCCATCGGCGATCGAGCCGTACCAGGGTGCCGCGACCGGGGTCGGCGGGATCGTCCGGGACGTCCTGTCGATGGGCGCCCGGCCGGTGGCCCTCCTCGACCCGCTGCGGTTCGGCCCGCTCGACGAGGGCCGGAACCGGTGGCTGCTCGAGGGAGTGGTGGCCGGGATCGGCGGCTACGGGAACTGCATCGGGGTCCCGACCGTGGGCGGGGAGGTCCGGTTCGACACCGCCCACGGCCCCAACCCCACCGTGAACGCGATGTGCGTCGGCCTGGTGTCGGCCGATCGGATCCTCCGGGCGGGCGGCGGTCGGCCCGGCGACCTCCTCCTGCTCGTCGGCGCGCGGACCGGCCGCGACGGGATCGGCGGGGTGTCGGTCCTGGCGTCGCGAACCCTCGGCCGGGGGAGCGAGGACCGGCCCAGCGTGCAGATCGCCGACCCCTTCGCCGAGAAGCTCCTGATCGAGGCGTGCCTCGAGCTCGCCGAGCGCGGCCTGCTCGCCGGGCTCCAGGACCTCGGCGGAGCCGGCCTCACGTGCGCCGTGTCGGAGACGGCCACGGCGGCCGCGGCCGGGGCGGAGCTGGACCTCGACGCGGTCCCGCTCCGTGAGGGGGGCATGGAGCCATTCGAGATCCTCACCAGCGAGTCACAGGAACGGATGCTCGCCGTGATCCGGCCCGATGACCTGACGGCGGCGCGAACGGTCTGCGAGCGCTGGGGCCTGGAGTCGGCGGTGGTCGGCCGGCTGACCGGGGACGGGGCGGTCCGGGCCCGGGTCGGCGGCCGGGTCGTGGCCGACGTGGCGGCCCGCTCGCTCACCGAGGAGGCCCCTGAGTACCGCCGCCCGATGGCCGTGCCGGACGGCCTCGAGGACCTCCAGGCCGAGGACCCCACGTTCGTGCCGCCGCCCCAGGCCCCTCCCGAGGCCCTGCTCGACCTGCTCCGTGCCGCCAACGTCGCCTCGAAGCGGTGGGTCTGGGAACGGTACGACTCGATCGTCCAGGGCAACACCGTGGCCGGCCCCGGCGGGGACGCCGCGGTGATCCGGCTGGAGGGCTCGCTCCGGGCGATCGCCCTGTCCACGGACGGGAACGGCCGGTACGGGCGGCTCGACCCCTACCTCGGGGGCGCCCACGCCGTGGCCGAGGCCGCCCGCAACGTCGCCTGCGTGGGGGCTCGCCCCCTGGCCGTGACCAACTGCCTCAACTTCGGCAGCCCCGAGCGGCCCGAGGTGATGTGGGCGTTCCGGGAGACGATCCGGGGGATGGCGGACGCCAGCCGGGCACTCGGCACCCCGGTCACCGGGGGGAACGTGTCCTTCTACAACGAGTCGGGGGGCTCGTCCGTGCCGCCCACCCCGATCGTCGGCATGCTCGGCCTCCTCGAGGATCACCGCCTCCGCCTCACCTCGGCGCTGCGGCCGGGGATGGCGCTGTTCCTCCTCGGTGAGACCTTCGCGGAGCTCGGGGGGTCGGAATACGCGGAGACGATCCTCGGCACGGTGAGCGGGCGACCGCCCGGCCTCGACCTCGAGCGTGAGGCCGGCCTCGTGGCGCTGCTGGTCGAGGCGGCGGCCCGCGACCTCCTGGAGGGGGCCCACGACCCA
>JBQGDK010000098.1:0-6571 GCA_052039025.1 Actinomycetota bacterium | reverse complement strand
CCAGCACGTTCGGCCCGCCGTCGCCCCGGAGCACGTCGTCACCGGGCGATCCGGTCAGCCGCTCGATCCCGACCAGCCGATCGGTGCCGGGGCCGGCGGCGGTCCCGGCAGCGAGGTCCGCCCGGATGCAGCAGGGCGCCGCCTCGAACGAGGCCGTGTCCGAGCCGTCCCCCCCGTCCAGCACGTCGTCCCCGTCCAGCCCCTGGAGGATGTCGTCGCCGTCGAGCCCACACACCACGTCGGGCCCGGACGTCCCGGTGAGCACGTCGTCGCCGTCCGTTCCCTCGATCGTGCACGCCGGGCCGGTCCGGGGCTCGGGCGACCCCGTGGGCCCCGGCACCGGATCGGCCGCGGCCGACGTCGCCACGATGGCGACCGCGAGGAGCGTCGCCGCGACGGGTACGGGCGTGCGGCGCACCGTCTCAGGCTACGCGAGACCTCCGGCACTGTCACGCGCCGTCGCGGTGGGAGACACTGGCGGCCGTGAACGCCCTCGACTGGGTCATCCTCGCCCTCGTGCTCCTCTCGATCGTGACCGGGTTCCGACGTGGCGCTGCGCTCCAGCTCCTCACCTACGCCGGGCTGATCATCGGGCTCGTGGTCGGCGCGCTGGTCGCGCCGCGCGTCGCCGGGCTGGCCAGCGACCCGCTGGCCCAGGCGGCGGCGGCGCTGCTGACGCTCCTGTTGCTGGCCGCCGCCGGGGACGCGCTCGGGTGGCTGGTGGGCCGCCGGGTGTGGGTCGCGGCCCGCCGCAGCCGTCTCGACCCGCTCGACTCGGGGGCCGGTTCGCTGATCGCGGGGGCCGCCGCACTCGTGGCCGTCTGGTTCCTGGCATTCAACCTGGTCCAGGGGCCCTTCCCGGCCCTGTCGAGGCAGATCCGGGGCTCGACGATCGTCCGCGGGATCGACACCGTCCTCCCGAGGCCACCGTCGCTCCTGGCCCAGGTCCGCGGCTTCTTCGATCGGTTCGGCTTCCCCGAGGTGTTCGCCGGCCTCCCTCCGGCGCCGGCGGGTCCCGTCCGGGGGCCCACGGAGGACGAGGCCAGGCTGGCGTTCGAGGCGGCCGACCAGAGCACGGTGCGGATCGTCGGCCAGGGGTGCGGGCGGATCCAGGAGGGCAGCGGCTTCGTGGTCGACGGCGGCCTGGTCGTCACGAACGCGCACGTGGTGGCGGGGACGACCGTGCTGGCGGTCCAGCATCGGGACCTCGGCTCGGTCGGCGCGAGCGTGGTCTTGTTCGACCCGGACCTGGACCTGGCCCTGCTCCGACCGACGAGCGTCGCGGGCGCGGCACTATCGGTCGACCCCGACATCCTGGACCGGGGGGCGACCGGGGCCGTCCTCGGCTACCCGGGCGGGGGGGATCTGCTCGGGTCCGCCGGCGCCGTCCGCCGAACGCTCTTCGCGGTTGGACGGGACATCTATGGGCAGGAGGTCGTTCGGCGCCGGGTGTACGAGCTCCAGGCGATCGTCCGGCCCGGGAACTCCGGCGGTCCGTTCGTGACCACCGACGGCGACGTGGGGGGCGTGGTCTTCGCCGCCTCGACCACGGAGGACGACGTGGGGTACGCGCTCACCGGGGCCGATGTCGAGCCGGAGATCGAACGGGCCCGAGGGAGGACCGCGCGGGTCTCCACGGGGCCCTGCATCGGCTGAGTCGCCCCTATTCCTCCATGACCACGCGGACGTCGCCGTCCCGGGAGAGCAGCGAGAAGCCGGTGGTCTCGCCCTCGCGCCGGAACACCAGCGAGAGCGCGCTGTCCCCCACCCGGAGGTTCCGGATCTCGACCTCGTTCAGCCAGGGGGGCAGGTGGGGGCGGTTCACCGTGAGGACGTTCTCGTGCGCGGCTGCGGAGATCCCCAGCATGCCCTGGAGGAGCAGGAACGGCGTCCCCGCGGCCCACCCCTGCGGCGAGCACGCCACCGGGTACTGGACCGGCGGGCTGGGGGCGCGACGAGTGAACCCACAGAAGAGCTCGGGGAGCCGCATGTAGTCGGCGTACTGGGCGGCCTCGAACATCGCGGTGGCGATGCGGTTGGTGGCGTCGAGGAACCCGTACCGCTTCAGGCCCGCGGCGATCAGCGCGTTGTCGTGTGGCCACACGGTTCCGTTGTGGTAGCTCATCGGGTTGTAGCCGGCGGCCTCCTTGCTCATCGTCCGGATGCCCCAGCCCGAGAACATGTCGGGCTCGAACAGCCGGCGAGCCACCGCGTCTGCTCGCCGCGGCTCCAGGATCCCGCAGTACAGCCCGTGGCCGGGGTTCGACACGATCGTGCGCACCTGCTGCTTGTCGGCGTCCAGCGCTCCGGCGAAGAAGCCCTCCTCCTCCATCCAGAAGGCCTCGTGGAAGCGGCGGCGGAGCACCGTGGCCTGGTCCTTCAGTCGCACGGCCCGCTCGTAGTCCCCCAGGGCGCCGTACACGTCGGCCATCCGCACCTTCGCCATGTAGACGTACGCCTGGACCTCCGCGAGCGCGATCGGCGGCTCGGCCAGCCGACCGTCGACGTGCACCACCGAGTCGTGGGCGTCCTTCCATCCCTGGTTCCGAAGGCCGAGCGGCGAGCGCGAGCGGAACTCCACGAAGCCGTCCTGGTCGGCGTCCCCGTGGAGGTCGATCCACTCCAGGGCCGCCTCCGCGGCCGGCAACAGCTCCTTCACGAACCCGAGGTCATTCGTCCACCGGAAGTACTGCGCCAGCAGGATCAGGAACCACGGCGTCGCGTCGACCGAGCCGAAGTACGGGGTGTGTGGGACCGCCCCGGATCGAGCCAGCTCGCCCTTGCGGATCTCGTGGAGGATCTTGCCCGGTTCCTCGTCTCGCCAGTCGTCGACCGTCCTGCCCTGGAACCCGGCCAGGACCTGCAGGCTGTCACGGGCCGGCTTCGAGGTGAGCATCAGCATCTGGTGTGAGGTGATCATGGTGTCCCGGCCGAACGCCGCGACGTACCAGGGGATCCCAGCGGCGATGATGCCGGCCCCGTCCATCTCCGTGTAGAGGGCTCGCAGGTCTCGGAGGCCGCGCGTGAGCAGCTGGTCGAAGACCTCGTTGTCCGTGCGGATCTGGGCGCACTCCCGCTCCCAGCCCTCGTAGCTGTGCCGCAGGGAGTGGACGACCTCGTCGAAGTCGCCCGGCGGCGGACGGACGTCCCCCACCACCGGCTCGACCACGAGCGGGATCGAGGCCGTGTCGTGGGCGGGGAGGTGCACCGAGAACCAAGCCTGGACCAGGTCGCCGCGGACCTCGATCCGGGCCGGCCGGACGCCGAACTCGATCCGGGTCCGCCGGTGGACCCCGTCCTCGCCCACGTAGCCGAACTCGATCGATCGCTCCCCCGTGGCCGGCGGCTCGTACGTACCGCGGGTCTCCCTCGCCAGGCCGCGGACCTCGAAGATGTCGGCGAAGTCCGCGCCGAACGTGAGGTCGAGATCCACGTCGACGGCGTGCGGGTTGTAGTTCTTGACCCGGATCCGCTCGTACAGCCGCCCCCGGATCGCGCGGATCCGCCGGATGTTCAGGGTGTGCTGAGCGATCGGCCGCCGGTCCTCCTCGTACAGGTCGGTGTTCGTCAGGTCGACGTGGGAGACGTACGCGCGCTCGGCGGAGGACGAGAGCAGGATCGGCTCGCGTCCGGAGAGCCGAAGCCGATAGTGGGACAGGAACCGCGTGTCCGTGTGGTACAGGCCGAGGCCGAGCTCCACGCGGTCGTCCAGGTTCCCCTCGATGTCGGAGTAGAGGAACGTCTCGCCCTCCTTGACCGCCAGGACCTTGCCCGGAAGGTCGGAGACCACGGGCACGCGGGGTACCGGGGTCGACGGGAAGGTCTCGGGGACGAGCGGCCCCTCCTGATCGGGCATCTGGTCCAGTCTAGGGATGGCCCCGTGGTCGCTCAACGCCCTGGGCATCGGCACCCCGGGCCGCCGGCTGGAGTCGGAGGACCCGCCATCCCGGACCGAGGTCGGGCACGGCCAGGTCGTCGGACTCGAACGCGAGCAGCGAGGGTCCGGCCCCCGCCACGCAGACCGGGAGGCCGCCGGCCCTGAGCTCCTCGAACACCGCCCTGGCCCCCGGCACGAGCGGGAGCCTCCGGTTCTGGTGGAGACGGTCCTCCAGGGCCTCGCCGAGCAGCTCGGGCCGCTCGGTCAACGCGAGGACGGCGAGGGCGGTCCGCCCGGCGTTGAACGCCGCATCGGTCAGCCGCACCTGGCGGGGGAGGGTCCGCCGCGCATCGTCGGTCGCCAGCCGCTCGTGCTCGGGGATCAGCACGGCGAGCCGGAGGTCGGGATGGGTCGTCAGCGGTTCGGCCCGCCACCCGGACCGCGACAGGTAGGCGATCACGGCTCCACCCCGGATGCACGCCGACACGTTGTCCGGGTGGCCCTCGAGGTCGACGGCGATCTCCAGGAGGCGGTCGCGGTCGAGGCTCGACCCGAGCAGGCGGTCGGCCAGCACGAGCCCACTCACCACCGCCGCCGCCGAGGAGCCCAGCCCGCGCTCCAGCGGGATCCGGTTCAGGCACCGGAGGGCGAACGGGGGGAGCGAGCCGCCGACCTCCCGGGCCAACGACGCCATCGACCGGAACACGAGGTTCGAGGCGTCCTGGGGGAGCTCCCCCGCGCCCTCGCCCGCGACGTGGACCTCGGGGGCCGCGTCGGTGTCGGCCTCGACCTCGTTCCAGAGCTCGAGGGCCATGGCCAGGGCGTCGAAGCCCGGGCCGAGGTTCGCCACGGTGGCGGGGGCGCGGACCCGCACCATCTACAGCCCCAGGATCTCCGCCACCGCGTCGATGTCGGCCGGGGCCCGCTCGGCGCCGTCAACCGACTCCATCGCGGCGCCGGGATCCTTGAGGCCGTGGCCGGTGAGGACGCAGACGACCACGGCGCCGCGCTCCAGAGAGCCGGTCCGGAGAAGGAGGCGCAGGCCGGCCACCGACGCCGCCGACGCCGGCTCGGCGAACAGCCCCTCGGCGGCCACGTCCCGGTATGCGGACAGGATCTCCTCGTCGGTCACCGCCAGGATGTCGCCCCCGGACTCCGCGGCGGCCTCGAGGGCCGGCTTCCACGATGCCGGGTTGCCGATGCGGATCGCGCTGGCCACGGTCTCCGGCCGCTCGACCGGCTCACCCCGAACGATCGGGGCGGCCCCTTCCGCCTGGAAGCCGAACATGCGGGGCATCCGCTCGATCTCCGCCGTCTGCCGAAGCTCCCGGTACCCGAGCCAGTGGCTGGTGATGTTGCCGGCGTTGCCCACCGGGACCACGTGGAGGTCGGGACCCCGGGCCAGGGCGTCGCAGATCTCGAAGGCACACGTCTTCTGGCCCTGGATCCGGTCCGGGTTCACCGAGTTCACCAGCGTGACGGCGTGGCGATCGGCGAGCTCGCGGGTGAGCCGAAGGGCCTCGTCGAACCCGGCGTCGATCTCGAGGACCCGGGCCCCGGCGACCAGCGCCTGGGCCAGCTTGCCGAGGGCCACGCCCCCCTTCGGCACGAGGACGGCGCAGGCCAGACCCGCACGGGCAGCGTACGCCGCGGCCGAGGCGCTGGTGTTCCCGGTCGATGCGCACACGACGGCCCGAGCGCCGCGCTCGACGGCCCGGGACACCGCCACCGTCATCCCGCGGTCCTTGAACGACCCCGTTGGGTTGGCCCCCTCGTACTTCAGATAGACGAGGCAGCCGGTCTCCTCCGACAGGCGGGGCGACCGTAGCAGGGGGGTCCCTCCCTCGAGGAGCGTGATCACCGGCGTGCCCTCGGTCACCGGAAGCCGTTCGCGGTACTCCTCGATCACGCCCCGCCACGGCCGGGCCACTATTCCTCGCCCTCCACCCGCATCACGCTGCGCACCTCGACCACCACGTCGAGCGCTCGCAGGTCCTCGACCATGCGCCGAAGGTCCCCCTCGATGGCGCGGTGGGTGATGAGCACCAGCAGGGCCTCGTCGCCCCGGCCCTCCTGCCACACCGACCGGATCGAGACCCGGTGCTGGCCGAACGCCCCCGCCACCTTGGCCAGCACACCCGGCCGGTCGATCACGTCGAGGAGCAGGTAGTACTGCGACTCCATCCGCTCCATCGGCCGGATGCCACGGCGGGCCTCCCACGGGAACGTCATCCCCCGGCGGTCCTCCCCGGTGAGCCGGGCCGCCGTGACGAGGTCGCCGATCACGGCCACGGCGGTCGGATCCCCGCCCGCCCCGGGCCCGTAGAACATCAGCTCTCCGACGTTCGGCCCGCTGACGAACACCGCGTTGAACGCCTCCCGGACCGCGGCCAACGGGTGGTCGCCCGGCACCATCGCCGGGTGTACCCGAACCGCCACCTCGCCGTCCTCCAGCTCGGCCACCGCCAGCAGCTTCACCACGTAGCCCAGCCGACGGGCGAACTCGATGTCCTCCCCCCTGACGCCGGAGATCCCCTCCCGGTACACGTCGTCGAGCGTGACCCGGGTGTCGAAGGCCAGCGAGGCCAGGATCGCGCACTTCGCGGCGGCGTCGATCCCCTCGAGGTCGTCCGAGGGGTCCGGCTCCACGTAGCCCAGGCGGGTCGCCTCCGCCACCGCGTCGTCGAACGACGC
>JBQGDK010000097.1:0-7074 GCA_052039025.1 Actinomycetota bacterium | reverse complement strand
GACTTCCTCATCTCGAAGGGTGTCCTGGCCATCTTCGGCGTCGAGACCGGCTGATCCCGAACCCATGACCCTCGAAGACCCTCCCCAGAGCCAGGACGACGCGGCCGTCCCCGAGGAGCCCTCGGACTCCGCCTCGACCGAAGAGGTTTCCTCCGCGGAGCCCTCGGGCTTCACCCCAGCCGTATCCGAGGAGGCCGAAGCCGAGGCCGCACCCGAGGCGCCCGCAGGATCCATCGAGGCGGGGAGCGAGGTCGCGGGCGAGGAGGGTTCGCCGGACGGGGAGGCCGCGCCGGCGGAGGTCCCGGCCGGAGCCGACCCGCACGGCGGCCCGGGGGACTGGTACGTGATCCACACCTACGCCGGCTACGAGAACAAGGTCAAGACGAACCTCGAGTCGCGCATCCACACGATGCAGATGCAGGACAAGGTCTTCGACGTCGTCATCCCGATGGAGGACGTCATGGAGATCAAGGGCGGGAAGAAGCAGGTCGTCCAGAAGAAGGTCTTCCCGGGCTACCTCCTGGTGAAGATGGTGTACGACGATGACTCCTGGTACGTGGTCCGCAACACGCCGGGGGTGACCGGCTTCGTGTCGAGCGGGACCGGCCAGAAGCCGACCCCGCTCTCTCGCCGCGAGGTCGACAAGATCCTGGCCGTGAAGAAGGAGGAGGTGAAGCCGGCGTTCCGCCTCGACTTCGAGGAGGGCGACGTGGTTCGGATCATCTCCGGCCCGTTCGCCGACTTCAACGGCACGATCAGCGACATCAACGTGGACCAGTCGAAGGTCCGGGTGATGGTGAACATCTTCGACCGGGAGACTCCGGTGGAGCTCTCGTTCGACCAGGTGGCGAGGGTCTGATGCGAGAGGAGCGCCTCTGATGGCCCAGGGACGACGCCGCAAGAAGGTCCTGGCGATGGTGAAGCTCCAGATCCGGGCCGGCCAGGCCACCCCGGCACCGCCGGTCGGCACCGCGCTCGGCCAGCACGGCGTGAACATCATGGATTTCTGCAAGCAGTACAACGAGGCGACCCAGCACCAGATGGGCCAGGTCATCCCGGTGGAGCTCACGATCTACGAGGACCGCACGTTCTCGTTCGTCACCAAGCAGCCCCCCGCGGTCGAGCTGATCAGGGAGGCCGCGGGCATCGAGAAGGGCTCCTCCGAGCCGAACCGCGACAAGGTCGGGCGGCTCACGCAGGACCAGGT
Source organism: Actinomycetota bacterium (assembly GCA_052039025.1). Lineage (GTDB taxonomy): Bacteria > Actinomycetota > UBA4738 > UBA4738 > CALAEC01 > CALAEC01. Next base: position 5,867 of record JBQGDK010000097.1, on the reverse strand, counting down.
CCGGCAGATCGCCGAGACGAAGATGAAGGACCTGAACGCGCGGGACCTCGAGGCCGCCATGAAGATCATCGAGGGCACGGCCCGGAGCATGGGCGTGGAGGTGAGGTCGTGACCACGAAGGCGAAGCGGTACGTCGACGCCGGCCGGATGTTCGACCGCAGCCAGCTGTACGCGCCCACCGACGCGATCCGTATCCTCCGCGAGATGCCGGAGGCGAAGTTCGACGAGACCGTGGAGCTGTCGATCCGGCTCGGCGTCGATCCCCGGAAGGCCGACCAGATGGTCCGGGGGACGGTGACCCTGCCCCACGGGACCGGCAGGTCGGTGCGGGTCGCCGCCTTCGCCGTCGGCGACGCGGCCCGCCAGGCCACCGAGGCCGGCGCCGACCTGATCGGAGGCGAGGACCTGGTCCAGGAGGTCCTGAAGGGCAACATCGAGTTCGACGCCGCCGTGGCCACCCCGGACATGATGCCCGTGCTGGGGAAGGCCGGCCGGGTGCTCGGGCCTCGCGGGTTGATGCCGAACCCGAAGGCCGGCACGGTGACCGAGGACATCGGGAAGGCCGTCTCCGAGATCAAGGCCGGGAAGCTCGAGTACCGGGTGGACCGCCAGGCCAACCTTCACCTGGTGATCGGCAAGCGGTCCTTCGAGGAGCGGGATCTGACGGAGAACTACCTGGCGGTGGTCGAGGAGATCCTCAGGGCCAAGCCCGCCTCGGCCAAGGGCCGGTACCTGCGCAGCGTGACGATCTCGACGACGATGGGCCCGGGGATCCGCATCGACCCCACCCGGGTCCGCGACGTCGAAGCCGCCGCGTAGGGTTGTCGTTCTCCTCGGGGTCCCGTACCCTGGGAGGGCCGTAGACCGCAGGGGCGGAAGCGTAATCCCCCCGCAGCTGACGCGCGAAGGGGTACCTGCCGAGGCAGCGATGCGCTCTCGCGCTTGTGGCCTGCGGGGGCGCTTTCCATTTTGGAGGCCGGATGCCGAGGGCGGAGAAGGAAGCGAAGGTCAAGGGGCTGGCCGAGCGGCTGGGCGAGTCGCAGGCCACGATCCTGGCCGGCTACCGCGGGCTGACGGTCCAGGAGGCCGCCGAGCTCCGGGCGGCCCTGTCCGAGGCCGACACCCGGTTCAGCATCGTCAAGAACTCGCTGACCCGCCTGGCGGTGAAGGATGCGGGCCTCGAGGACCTCACCGACCTGATCGATGGGCCGACCGCGATCGCGTTCGTCCGGGGCGACCCGGTCATGGGGGCGAAGCGGCTGGTCGAGCAGGCCCGGCGGTTCCCGGTCCTGGAGATCCGGGGCGGGTTCGCCGAGGGGCGGATGCTCACCGCCGACCAGGTCCGGTCGCTGGCGGCCCTGGAGTCCCGCGAGGTCATGCTGGCCCAGCTGGCCGGCGTGGCCAAGGCCCAGCTCAGCCGGACCGCCTGGGCCCTCCAGGCGCTCCAGTCGAGGTTCGTCGGGCTGATGCAGGCCCTCGGCGACAAGCTCCCAGCGGAACCCTCGGAGGTCGATCAGGAGCCCTCGGCGTCCGCTTCGGGGACAACAGGGGTCCCCTCCGCGAACGCCTCGGGCTCACCCGAAGCGACCGGCTCCCAGGACGAAACGGTAGAGGCACAAGAAGGAGGTGCGTAGGTGGCCACGAAGAAGCAGCTGTCGTCGGACGACCTGCTCGAGGCGTTCAAGGGGATGACGCTGCTCGAGCTGTCCGAGTTCATCAAGAAGTTCGAGGAGCAGTTTGACGTCCAGGCCGCGGCCATGGCGCCGGCGGTTGCCGCCCCGGCCGGCGGGGCCGCGGCGGCCGCTGGGGACGGCGCGGCCGAGGAGGAGGAGCAGACCGAGTTCGACGTGATCCTCGACTCCGCCGGGGACAAGAAGATCCAGGTCATCAAGGAGGTCCGCGCCCTCACCAGCCTGGGGCTGAAGGAGGCAAAGGACCTTGTGGACGGTGCGCCCAAGCCGGTCCTGGAGCGGGTCCCCAAGGAGCAGGCCGAGCAGGCCAAGGAGAAGATCGAGGAGGCCGGCGGGTCGGTCTCGGTCAAGTAGGGAATAGGACGGCCCCCCGCCCGGTTTGACAGGGTGTGGGGAAGAGCCCTATAGTACTCGGTTGGCGTGCCGTCTCCCGTGGCTTCTAGTTACACGCGTGTCATTCCCTAGGGGGGGTTTCTTTTGCCTGATGCCGTGATCGGTCGTGACCGCCTGTCCTTCAGCAAGCTCGAGGAGGTCCTCCCGCTCCCCGACCTCGTGGGGATCCAGCGGGACTCCTTCGACTGGCTCCTGGAGGAAGGGCTGGGCGAGGTCTTCCGCGAGATCAGCCCGATCGAGGACTACACCGAGACCTACCAGCTGATCTTCGGCAAGCACTACTTCAAGGAGATCAACCACGAGGCGGAGGAGTGCCGCGATAAGGACCTGACCTTCGACGCGCCCCTCCACGTCGAGGCCGCGTTCATCAACAAGGAGACCGGGGAGATCAAGGAGCAGGACGTCTTCATGGGCAATTTCCCCATGATGACCGACAAGGGCACCTTCATCATCAACGGCACCGAGCGGGTCGTCGTCTCCCAGCTCGTCAGGTCGCCCGGGGTCTACTTCGACACGGCCATCGACAAGACCATCGACAAGGACATCTATCTGGCCAAGGTCATCCCCGCCCGGGGAGCCTGGCTGGAGTTCGACGTCGACAAGCGGGACACCGTCGGCGTGCGGATCGACCGGAAGCGGCGCCAGAACGTCACCACGCTCCTCAAGGCCCTCGGCTGGACCGAGGACGAGATCCTGGACCTGTTCGAGGGGGCCGAGTCCATCAAGCTCACCCTGGAGAAGGACCACTTCGAGACCCAGGAGGAGGCCCTCGAGGACATCTACCGGAAGCTGCGGCCGGGCGAGCCCCCCACGGCCGAGTCCGCCAAGAACCTCCTGGAGAGCCTGTTCTTCAACGACAAGCGGTACGACCTGGCCAAGGTCGGGCGGCACAAGATCGACCGGAAGCTGGGCGAGCCCGGCGACGTGCTGAAGAAGCAGCTGAAGCGCCGGTTCGATGCGATGAAGGAGATCGACGTCCCGGAGAAGCGGGACTGGGAGCAGCCCCGGTACCGGGTGTTCTCCGGGCTCCAGTCCGGCGAGAAGGGCGGGCCGGCCGCGTTCAAGCGGGTCCTGACCTACGAGGACGTCGTGAAGACCGTCGGGTACCTGGTCCGGCTCCACGCCGGCGAGGAGGGCTACGAGGTCGACGACATCGACCACTTCGGCAACCGCCGGCTCCGTTCGGTGGGCGAGCTGATCCAGAACCAGGTCCGGATCGGCCTGTCCAGGATGGAGCGGGTGGTCCGGGAGCGGATGACCACCCAGGACGTGGAGGCCATCACCCCCCAGACCCTCATCAACATCCGTCCGGTGGTGGGCGCCATCAAGGAGTTCTTCGGGACCTCCCAGCTTTCCCAGTTCCTGGACCAGACGAACCCGCTGGCCAGCCTGACCCACAAGCGGCGTCTGTCGGCCCTGGGGCCCGGGGGCCTGTCCCGCGAGCGGGCCGGGTTCGAGGTCCGGGACGTGCACCCCTCCCACTACGGGCGGATGTGCCCCATCGAGACCCCCGAGGGGCCGAACATCGGGCTGATCGGCTCGCTGTCCACCTTCGGGCGCATCAACGAGCTGGGGTTCGTGGAGACGCCGTACCGCCGGGTGGAGAAGGGTCGGGTCACCGAGCACATCGACTACCTGACCGCCGACGAGGAGGACCTCCACGTCATCGCCCAGGCGAACGCCGAGGTGGACGCTCGCGGCCGGTTCGCCGAGGAGCGGATCCTGGTCCGGCGGAAGGGCGGTGAGGTCGACTACGTGACGCCCGAAGAGGTCGACTACATGGACGTGTCGCCGAAGCAGATCGTGTCGGTCGCGGCCGCGCTGATCCCGTTCCTCGAGCACGACGACGCGAACCGGGCTCTGATGGGGGCGAACATGCAGCGGCAGGCCGTCCCCCTGCTCCGGGCCGAGGCCCCGCTGATCGGGACCGGCGTGGAGTTTCGGGCCGCCATCGACGCCGGCGACGTGATCCTGGCCGAGAAGGCCGGGCGGATCGACTCGGTCTCGGCCGACGAGATCGTGGTCCGCGAGAGCGACGGCAAGATCCGGACGTACCGGGTTCAGAAGTTCCGTCGCTCGAACCAGGGCACCTGCATCAACCACAAGCCCGTGGTGAGCGCGGGCGACTCGGTGAAGCGCGGCCAGGTGATCGCCGACGGGCCCTCGACCGAGCACGGAGAGCTGGCCCTCGGCAAGAACCTCCTGGTGGCGTTCATGCCCTGGGAGGGCCACAACTACGAGGACGCCATCGTCATCTCCGAGCGGCTGGTCCGGGACGACGTGCTCACCTCGATCCACATCGAGGAGCATGAGGTGGACGCCCGGGACACCAAGCTCGGGGCCGAGGAGATCACCCGCGACATCCCGAACGTGTCCGAGGAGATCCTGAAGGACCTGGACGACCGGGGCATCGTCCGGATCGGGGCCGAGGTGAACCCCGGCGACTACCTCGTGGGCAAGGTCACCCCGAAGGGAGAGACCGAGCTCACCCCGGAGGAGCGCCTTCTCCGGGCCATCTTCGGGGAGAAGGCCCGCGAGGTCCGGGACACATCGCTGAAGGTGCCCCACGGCGAGTCCGGCAAGGTGATCGGCGTCCGGGTGTTCAGCCGCGACGAGGGCGACGAGCTGCCGCCGGGGGTGAACCAGCTGGTCCGCGTGTACGTGGCCCAGAAGCGGAAGATCTCCGACGGCGACAAGCTGGCCGGCCGTCACGGGAACAAGGGCGTGATCGCCAAGATCCTCCCGGAGGGCGACATGCCGTTCCTGCCGGACGGGACGCCGGTCGACATCATCCTGAACCCCCTGGGGGTGCCGTCGCGGATGAACCTGGGGCAGGTCCTGGAGACCCACCTCGGGTGGGCGGCCAACCAGGGCTTCAGCATGAACGGCTCCACCAAGGAGGGGCCCGCGTTCGTGGCCACCCCGGTGTTCGACGGGGCCCGCGAGCACGAGATCAAGGAGGCCCTGGTCACGTCCCTGTCGAACGACGACGGCCAGAGCCTCGTGGACGACGAGGGCAAGGCCTGGCTGTTCGACGGCCGGAGCGGTGAGCCCTTCGAGACCACCGTGGCCGTCGGCTACATCTACATCATGAAGCTGCTGCACCTCGTGGACGACAAGATCCACGCCCGCAGCACCGGCCCGTACTCGATGATCACCCAGCAGCCCCTGGGCGGGAAGGCCCAGTTCGGAGGCCAGCGGTTCGGCGAGATGGAGGTGTGGGCCCTGGAGGCGTACGGCTCGGCCTACGCCCTGCAGGAGCTGCTCACGATCAAGTCCGACGACGTGCTCGGCCGGGTGAAGGTGTACGAGGCGATCGTCAAGGGCGAGAACATCCCGGAGCCGGGGATCCCGGAGTCGTTCAAGGTCCTGATCAAGGAGATGCAGTCCCTGGCCCTCAACGTCGAGGTGCTCTCGGCGGAGGGCAAGGAGATCGAGATGCGCGAGACCGACGAGGACGTGTTCCGCGCCGCGGAGGAGCTGGGGATCGACCTCTCGCGGCGGGAGCCGGCCGGGGCGGAATTCGAGTAGGAGTGGGCGTGAGCGCAGCGAGCGTAGCGAGAGAGGGGACACGACTTGCTCGACGTTAACTACTTCGATGAGCTGAGGATCGGGCTGGCCACCGGCGACCAGATCCGCGCGTGGTCGAACGGCGAGGTCAAGAAGCCCGAGACGATCAACTACCGGACGCTGAAGCCGGAGAAGGACGGACTGTTCTGCGAGCGCATCTTCGGTCCCACCCGGGACTGGGAGTGCCACTGCGGGAAGTACAAGCGCGTCCGG
>JBQGDK010000096.1:0-1856 GCA_052039025.1 Actinomycetota bacterium | reverse complement strand
GGTGGGGAGCCACCCCATCCCCCGGTCACTCGCCAGGTCGGACAGCAGGAACGGCGAAGCCGGCTCGTCCCGGATCAGGGTCAGGCCGTCCCGCTCGACCGCGGCGCCGGAGCCGTCCGGGCCGGGCAGGAGCTCCGGCCGACGCTCGGTCAGCAGGAACACGTCGGCCTCGACGATGGCGTCGCCGGACTGGCCGAGGGCCAGGATCCGCAGCGGCACCCACGGGACGTCGGTGGGGATGGCCAGGTGGATCGAGGTCCCCTCGCCGCGCTCCAGCCCGCGCCTCGCGGCCTCGGTGGCGTCGAACTTCGCCGCCATGAACACCGGGCTCCGGCGGGCGTAGAATTCGAGCACCTCGGGCGCATCCGGCGTGAGGTCGAAGCCGTGCTCGCGGGCCCAGTCGCCCACGGCCCGGCCGCCGCCCCGGAGGATCGTGATGTCGAGCGCCCCGATGCGCTTCTCCTCGATGATCTCCACCCTCAGCGCTGCCGGCACCGCGGCGTCGCCTGCCGCAGCGGCGAGTTCGGCCACCGGCTGGACCTCGATGGCCAGCCGCTCCAGGGTCCACTCGCCGCCCTTGACCACGCGATCCGGCACGCCGGGGAGGGGTACGATCGAGCCGAACTCGCCGTCCGCACCCGCGAACTCGAACTGGGTGACGTAGTGCTCGACGCCGTCCGCGTACGCTGCCAGCGTGGCCGTCTTCACCAGGCCGACGGCCCCGTTCGGAGCGATCAGCCCGCCGCACGCCAGGGCCGGCCCGGCCGTCAGCGTGAGCCCTGCCGTGGCCAGGACCATGATCGTCTTCCGCATCGGCCACCTCCTTGGTCGATGCTTGGACGGCCGACCGGCCCGGGGTGTTCCCGCTACCCGGTGACGCGATCGCGGGCGGCCAGGCCCCGATCGGCCCACCGCTCCACGAGGTACGGCTTGCGCGCCACGGCCGCGCCCACCGCGGCCTCCACCCGGGCCTCGGCGCCGGCGTCGGTGTCATCGCGGGTCCGCTCGACGAATCCGGCCGTGCGGGCGAAGTACAGGGGGATCAGCGCGTCGAGGAGCGATCCGGCCTCACCGGCTGCGTGGGCGACCAGGAAGTCGTAGACGATCGTGAACCAGGTCTCGTCCTCGAGCTCGACCGGGTCCCCGTCCTCCGAGGCCCGGGCCGCGGCCCCCTCGACCGCGGCCATGGCCTCGTCGGAGAGCACGCGTCGCCACAGGCGCCGGTGCCGCTCGCGGCCGTCCACGAACCCCCGGAGGAGCCGCGGGACGGACACCACCACGGGCTCGACCCGGACCGGCTCCCGCGTCTCGAAGGTCGGCGGCGTCTCGACACCGCGGACCTCGGCCCATCGTGCGTGGTACCGACCGGCCAGGGTGAACATCGTCCCCACGACCTGCCGGAACATGGGCCCGAGGTCCCGGCCGGGATCCCTGGCGTCGTGCACCTTGGCCCCGAGCACCGCCTGGCACAGCCGGTGCCCCTCGACCACGGCGGTCGTGGTCATCCAGACGTCGACCCCGAAGCGGGCCACGTCGGTGTCCCACACGTCGCGGGCCGCGAGGTCTCGGGCCAGGGCGCCCGAGAGGCCGAACTCGCCGCCGATCGGCTGTCGGATCCGAGCGCCGTAGAGCGCCGCCGTGACCGGGTAGGCCAGCACGTTCGTGATGGTGCCGTCGTGCCTGTGGCGAGCGTAGTCCGGCGCCACGAAGTGGAATCCGTCGCGGAGCACCGGGCCGAGGAGCCGTTCCACCCATGCCGGGGTGATGCTGCGCAGGTCCGCGTCGAACAGGGCGCAGCCCCGGACGCCAAGGCGGACGGCGGCGTCGAGGATGGCCCGGACCGCGCTGCCCTTGCC
>JBQGDK010000095.1:0-2146 GCA_052039025.1 Actinomycetota bacterium | reverse complement strand
GATGAGCTCGAGCTCCTCCTGCCGCCCGACGAGCGGCCAGGTCGGAGGCACGACCGAATTATGCGCCCCTGCTACGCTTGGCGCGACGTGAGACGTCTGGCGCTGGGCTGCGTGGCGGCCGGGGCGCTCCTGCTGGGGACGAGCGCCGCCGCGGCCCAGGGCGACCACGTGATCGAGTTCGTCGAGCTCGAGGGCGTGATCGACCCGGCCATGGCCGGCTACCTCGAGGCTCGCATCGACGGGGCTATCCAGGACGGCTCCCACGCCGTGATCATCCAGCTCGACACGCCCGGCGGGCTCGACGTCTCGATGCGGGAGATGGTCCAGCAGATCGTCCGGTCGCCGGCGCCGGTGGTGGTGTGGGTCGGTCCGCCGGGAGCTCGGGCCGCGTCGGCGGGGGTCTTCCTCGTGTACGCCTCCCACCTGGCGGTGATGGCCGACGCCACCACGCTCGGGGCAGCCCATCCCGTGAACCTCGGCAACGAGACAGTCGAGGAGAAGGTGGTCAACGACGCCGCGGCCTTCCTGGAGGGCCTGGCTCGGGAGCGGGGCCGGGACGTGGAGTTCGCCGGGGACGCCGTTCGGGAGAGCGCGTCGCTGACGTCCGACGAGGCCCTGGAACGCGGAGTGATCGAGCTCCAGGCCAACACCGTCGACGAGCTGCTCGAGGTCCTGGACGGCCGGACCGTGGAGACGGCTTCGGGGACGACCACGCTGGGGACGCTCGGCCCTGACGTGACCCTCCGGTTCCATCAGCCGGGCCTGCTCACCCGGATCCTCCACGCGATCGCCGACCCGACCATCGCGTACCTGCTGCTGGTGTTGGGGTTCTGGGCGCTCGTGTTCGAGCTGGCCCAACCCGGGATCGGGGTGGCCGGGGTCGCCGGCGCCGTGGCGCTCCTGCTGGCCTTCTACGCGCTCGCGGTGCTCCCGGTGAGCATCGCCGGGCTCCTCCTGCTGCTGCTCGGGCTGGCGTTCTTCACCATCGACGTGTTCACGGCCGGCCTCGGCGTGTGGACTGTCGGAGGGACCCTGGCCCTGCTGGCCGGCTCGATCCTCCTGTTCGGCGGGGCGGCCCCTGCGATCGAGGTGTCGCCGTGGGCGATCGGGATCGTCGTCGTCGGCAGCGTGCTGTTCTTCGGCTTCGCCATGACCGTGGCCATGCGGGGGAGGCGGCGGGCCTCGATCACGGGACAGGAGGGGATGGTGGGCCTGGCCGGCGAGGCCCGAACGGACCTGGCCCCCGAGGGGCAGGTGTGGGTGAAGGGCGCGCTGTGGCGGGCCCGCGCCCTGAACGGCCCGATCGCCAAGGGCGCCAGGATCCGGGTGCGCCGGGTCGACGGCCTGCTCCTACTGGTGCGGGCCGAGGACGAGGGGAGGGAGTGAGGACATGGAGACTCTGATCGTCGTCGGCGTGATCGTGTTCCTGCTGGTGATCCTGCTGTTCGCCTCGATCCGCGTGGTCCAGGAGTACGAGCGCGGGGTGATCTTTCGCCTGGGGCGGGTCCTGCCGGGGGCCAAGGGCCCGGGGCTGTTCTTCATCATCCCGGTGATCGACCGGATGGTGAAGGTGAACCTGCAGACGGTGACCCTGAACGTACCACCGCAGGACATCATCACCCGGGACAACGTCACGGTTCGCGTCGACGCCGTCGTCTACTTCAACGTGGTGGACCCGATCAGGGCGACCGTGGAGATCCAGAATTACCTCCTGGGGACGTCGCAGATCGCCCAGACCACGCTGCGGTCGATCCTCGGCAAGGCCGAGCTCGACGAGCTCCTGGCCAAACGGGAGGAGCTGAACGATCAGCTCCAGACCGTGATCGACGAGCTCACCGAGCCGTGGGGCGTGAAGGTGACGCTGGTCGAGATCAAGGACGTCGACCTCCCCGACCAGATGCAGCGGGCCATGGCCCGCCAGGCCGAGGCCGAGCGGGTCCGTCGAGCCAAGGTGATCAACGCCGAGGGCGAGTTCCAGGCGTCGCAGCGCCTCTCCGACGCGGCTGAGGTCATCGCCCAGCACCCCATCGCCTACCAGCTCCGCCTGCTCCAGACGATGACCGAGGTGGCCGCCGAGAAGAACTCCACGCTGGTCCTCCCGATCCCCGTCGAGCTGTTCCGCCCGTTCATGGAGGCCATGGAGCGT
>JBQGDK010000094.1:0-6195 GCA_052039025.1 Actinomycetota bacterium | reverse complement strand
CTGCTCCTCGGGCCCACCTCGCCGACCACGGCGTTCCGGATCGGCGAGAAGGCCGGGGACCCGCTGGCGATGTACCTGTCCGACATCTTCACGATCCCGTCGAACCTGGCCGGGAACCCGTCGATCTCGGTGCCGTGCGGGCTCGACGATCGAGGTCTCCCGGTGGGGCTCCAGCTTCTGGGCCGGCACCTCGACGAGGCCACGGTCTTGCGCGCCGCGCACGCGTTCGAGCAGGAGCTCGGGCTCTCGGCCCGGCCACCCATCGTCCAGGGAGCCGCGGCGTGACCGAGTACGAGGCCGTCATCGGGCTGGAGTGCCACGTGGAGCTGTCCACGGCCACGAAGATGTTCTGCGGCTGTCCGAACACGTTCGGGGGCGAGCCGAACACCCGGACCTGCCCGGTCTGCCTGGGCCATCCGGGCACGCTGCCCGTGCCCAACCGGGAGGCCGTCGACCGCACCATGAAGATCGCCCTGGCCCTCGACGGCGCGGTGGCGCCCCGGTCGCTGTTCCACCGGAAGAATTACTTCTATCCGGACATGCCGAAGAACTACCAGATCAGCCAGTACGATTTGCCGATCGGGACGGGGGGCCACCTCGACATCGAGACCGACGGCGAGACCCGTCGGGTCGGGATGAACCGCGTGCACCTCGAGGAGGACACCGGCAAGACCGTCCACGCCAGCGCCACCGGGCGGATCGCCGAGGCGGACTACGCCCTCGAGGACTACAACCGGGCCGGCGTCCCCCTCGTCGAGGTCGTGTCCGAGCCCGAGCTCCGCTCGCCGGAGGAGGCTCGAGCGTACCTCCAGGAGCTGCGCGCGCTCCTCGAGGCCCTCGGCGTGTCGGACGTTCGGATGGAGGAGGGATCGCTCCGGTGCGACGCCAACGTCAGCGTCCGGCCGCTCGGCCACGCCGGGCTGGGTACCAAGGTGGAGATCAAGAACATGAACTCGATCCGGAGCGTGGAGCGGGCCGTGCGGTTCGAGATCGAGCGGCAGCGTGAGGCCCTGGAACGAGGGGAGGCGCTGGTCCAGGAGACGCGGCACTGGGAGGAGGACCTCGGCGTCACGACCCCGCTCCGGTCGAAGGAGGAGGCGTTCGACTACCGCTACTTCCCCGAGCCGGACCTCCCTCCGATGGAGCCGGACATGGAGTGGATCGCCAAGCTCCGGGCGGAGCTCCCCGAGCTGCCCGCGGCCCGCCGACGCCGGTTCATCGAGTCGCTGGAACTCACGCCCGAGCAGGCCCGCATCCTCACGTCCGCCCCGGGGTGGGCCGACCTGTTCGAGGAGACCATCGAGGGGTCCGGTCAACCGGCCCGGTCGGTGGCGAACCTGTTCGCCCAGACGCTGATGCCGCAGGTGGGGCTGGAGCGAGCCTCCGGGCGGGCCGAGGCGATCGCCGAGGTCGTGCGGCTCGTCGCGGACGGCGAGATCTCCTCCACCGCGGCCAAGGAGGTCGTCGTCGACGCCGTGCGTGACGGTCGGCCGCCCTCGGAGGTGGTCGACGAGCGTGGCCTCCGGCAGATCTCGGATCTGGGCGACGTCGTCGACGAGGTGATCGCCGAGAACCCCCGGCCCGTGGAGCAGTTCCGGGGCGGCAAGGAGGGCGTGCTGGGGTTCCTGGTGGGCCAGGTCATGAAGAAGACCGGGGGCGCGGCCAACCCGCAGGAGGCCCAGCGCCTCCTTCGCGAGCGCATCTAGTCACGCCGTCGGCGCGACCTCCATCGTGCAGGCGTTGCATCGGGTGGCCCGTGCCGGGATGCTCGTGAGGCAGTACGGGCACTCGCGCACCGCCGGCTCCTCCTCGGACGGCTTGCGCGTGGCCCGGTTCACCGCCCTCACGACCAGGAACAGTGCCAGGGCCACCAGGAGGAAGTTCACCAGCGCGTTGAGGAAGTCGCCGTAGCGGATCACCGCGTCGTTCACGGTGAACGTGAGCTGGCTGAAGTCCGGTTGGCCGATCACCGCCGCGATCAGGTTCATCAGGACGTCGTTCACGAGCGAGGCGATGACAGCCCCGAAGGCGATCCCGAGGATCACCGCCACGGCCAGCTCGATCACGTTGCCGCGGAACGCGAACTCCTTGAACTCCTTCCACATGGGGCGCCTCCTCAGATGAGATCGTCGGGCGGGGTCTGGTTCCCCCAGCGCCGCCGTGGCCTCCGGTCGACCTGCGGCGCGCCCACCAGCAGGTAGAGCAGCGGACCGACGAAGAACGGGAGCAGGACGATCACCAGGACCCAGATCAGCTTGTTCCCGGCGCGGTACATCGAGTCGTCCGGCACGCGGATGGCGTCGACGAGCGCGAAGACCAGCAGGAGGATCGCGGCCACGGGGATGACCAGCCGGATGAAGATCGCGGTCATGTGCGGTTCCTCCTTCGCGCCCGGGCCGCCGCCTCGCTCCGGAGGCGATCGTACGCCCCCAGCCGCCGGGCCAGGTACTCGGTCGCCCTGGGTGAGATCGCCAGCGCCACGTCCGCGATCTGGGGGAGGACCCCGGCCACTACCACGTCGGGCTTGTCCCGCTCGATGGCACGGACCAGGGCCCGAGCGACCCTCCGGGGCTCCGTCACGGTACCGGGGCCCCGTCGGAGCGGTGGCTCGACGTAGGAGGTGACGAAGCCGGCCTCGGAGACGTACGCCGGGCAGACCGCCGAAGCGCTCACACCGGTCCCGTGGAGCTCCGCCCGGAGGGAGTAGGTGAACCCGATCAGGCCGTGCTTCGTGGCCGCGTACACGATGTTGTAGGGCGTGGGGGCCTTCCCCGACAAGGACGCCACGTTCACGACATGACCGCGACGTCGCTCCAGCATCCCGGGAAGGACCAGTCGGCACAGCTGGATCGGCGCGTCGAGGTTCGTGGCCACGAGCGCATGGATGTCCTCTTCCGTCTGTTCGGTGAAGGGCAGGATCGACTCGATCCCGGCGTTGTTGACGAGAACGTCGGTCGGGCCGAAGGCGGCCTCGGCATCGGCGACCATGGCCACGCGGTCGTCCTCGTTCGTGACGTCGCCGGCCACCACGGCCGCCCGGTCCGGGTCGAGGGACCGACGGACCCGCTCGAGATCCTCCGCCGAGCGGGCGGAAAGCGTCACGTGGGCGCCCCGCGCCAGGAGGGCACGGGCGATGAACGGGCCGATGCCTCGCGAGCCTCCGGTGAGCAGGACACGCGCGCCGTGGAGCTCCACGGTGCCGGAGTGTACCGCCGGGCCCGGGGGAGGAAGGTCCCCGGGCCGGCTAGTCGATCAGGCCCTGGCGAACTGCCATCGAGACGGCCTGGACCCGGTCCAGGGCGCCCAGCCGCTCGTAGATGCGCTCGATGTAGTTCTTCACGGTGAAGGGGGACAGGCCGAGCTCGTACGCGATCTCGCGCGTCGTCTTGCCCTCGGCCATCAGCGACAGCACCTGCCGCTGGCGCGGCGTGAGTGCCATGGCGGGCTTCGTCCCCTTCATCGGCGGTCAGGATGCCACGGCCGGATGGCCGATGGAATCAGCCCATCGCCCCAATTTGTCCGCTCCATTCGGCCGTTCGGCGGACGGGCGGACCGGCCAACTCCCTCGCAACGGTCGGCGGCGTGAGTTGACTCGCTCGGGAGCCCCCGCGCATACTCTGCTCCCCGGGAGCGGAAGGAGGTCGCGATGGAACCGACGCAGTTCCTGCTGAGCCCCGAGGATCTGCCTTCCGCCTGGTACAACGTGATGCCGGACATCGTCGGGGCCGGGATGCAGCCGCTCCCGCCGCTCCACCCGGGGACCAAGGAGCCGGTGCCGCCGGAGGGCTTCGCGCCGCTCTTTCCCGATGCGATCGTCGAGCAGGAGTTCTCCGCCGACCCGGAGATCGACATCCCCGGTCCGGTCCTCGATGTCTATCGGCTGTGGAGGCCCACGCCGCTCTTCCGGGCCACCCGGCTGGAGCGTGTGCTCGAAACGCCCGCGCATATCTACTACAAGTACGAGGGAACATCGCCGGCCGGCTCGCACAAGCCGAACACCGCGGTGGCCCAGGCCTACTACAACCGCGAGGCGGGGATCCAGCGACTCACCACGGAGACGGGCGCCGGCCAGTGGGGATCGGCCTTGTCGTTCGCCAGCAGGCTCTTCGGTCTCGATTGCCTGGTGTTCATGGTGAGGGCGTCGTTCGAGCAGAAGCCGTATCGTCGCGTGTTCATGGAGACGTTCGGGGCCGAGGTCCGCCCCTCGCCAACCTCGACCACGGAGGCGGGCAAGAGGGTGCTCGAGGAGGACCCGGACTCGCCGGGCTCGCTGGGCATCGCGATCACGGAGGCAATCGAGGCGGCCGTCACCAGCGAGGGGACCAAGTACTCGATCGGGAGCGTGGCCAACCACGTGCTGCTCCATCAGACCGTGATCGGTCGAGAGGCGAAGCTCCAGATGGAGCTGGCCGGCGAAGAGCCGGATGTGATCATCGGGTGCGTGGGTGGCGGCTCCAACTACGCCGGCCTGGCCTATCCGTTCATGGCCGATCGGCTGCGCGGTCGCACCGAGACTCGCTTCGTGGCCTGTGAACCGGCCGCGTGCCCCACGCTCACGAAGGGCCGGTTCGCCTACGACTTCGGAGACACGGGGGAGATGACGCCCCTGTTCCCGATGTACACGCTGGGTCATACGTTCGTGCCGGCTCCCGTGCACGCGGGCGGCCTCCGGTACCACGGCGACGCGCCTTCGATCTCCCTCCTGGTCAAGGAGGGGCACATGGAGGCCAGGGCCTACACCCAGAACCAGGTGTTCGAGGCGGCGCAGCGGTTCGCCCACGCCCAGGGGATCATCGCCGGGCCCGAGCCCGCCCACGCGATCCGGGCCGTGATCGAGGAGGCCGAGGTGGCCAGGGAGGCCGGCGAGGAGCGGGTCATCCTGTTCAACCTCTCGGGACACGGGTTCTTCGACATGCAGGCCTACGACGACTACCTGAACCAGCGCCTCCCCGAGGTCGAGTACGAGGACGCGAGGCTCGAGGAAGGCCTGAAGAGCGTGGTCATGGAGGCGCCGACCGGGTAGGGAGGGGAGATCGATGGCCGACGTCCCCGATCCGATCGCGCGGTACTGGGACTCCCTGGTCGAGAAGGACTTCGACGCCGCGGCGGCCTGCCTTCACGACGACTTCACCGAGGACTGGCCGCAGTCGAGAGAGCGCATCGTGGGCCGGGACAACTGGCTGGCCATGGTGACCCATCACCCAACGTTCCCCTCGGTGAGGCTCCGATCCCACGACGGCGAGGGCAGCCTGTGGGTGACCGAGGCACACTTCGACTACCCGACCGAGGGGGCGCCGGCGCCCTACGAGGTCTGTGCGGTGCAACGGGTTGCCGACGACAAGGTCCTCCGGATCGTGGAGTACTTCGCGGCCCCGTTCGAGGCCGCGGACTGGCGTCGCGACATGGTCGAGCGGATCAGCGAGTAACGGCTCGCTCGTTCAGCGGAGTTGTCGGCGTGGCTGTCCGAGGTTCGTGACCAGGATCGCCACCACGCTGACCAGGTAGAGCTGCCCGATCAGGGCCTCGGTGATGGCCACCATCCGTCCGAAGTCGGTGCCGGCGGTCACATCGCCGAAGCCGGTTGTGGTGATGGTGACGAAGCTGAAGTAGACGTGATCGGTGGAGCCGCCCGCGCCCGCGCCGATGAAGAGGGGGCCGTCGGTGAACGCGTCCACCACGGAGTAGATGAAGGCGAAGAACAGCCCCACCAGGAGGTACAGGCACAGGGCCCCGAAGACCGTCTGATACGTGATCGACCGGTGCTGGAGGAGCGCCCGAACCAGGGCCACCGGGGCCACCAGGGCGAGGAGCGCACCGATCGTTGGGATGGCCCAGCCGGACAGATCCTCGTTGCCGAGCGCCGCGGCGAACGCCGTGGCCAGCACCGCGATGGCCACAACCACGACGGCCGTGAGCCGGATCCGCGGGCGGGCTTCCGAGGTCCGCAGGATCAGGAGCAGCGCCGTCCCCATGAGGGCGACGCCGATGAGCCGCCCCCAGTCCGACGCTCCGCCGGCGGCCGTTGCCATGATCGCCAACAGGGTGGCCACGAGGGCCATCCCGAAGCGACCGTGCTTCGGATCGTGGGCCATCGCCCTCATCCGCGCGCATCATACGACCGGCGATCCCACCATCGGATATCGTTGGGGTCGTGGCCGAGACCGAGCTGAAGCCGACCGACCTGCTCGACCTCGA
>JBQGDK010000093.1:0-4104 GCA_052039025.1 Actinomycetota bacterium | reverse complement strand
TCGGGGTCGGCATGATCCACGGCGTCGGGGCTGAGACGCCTTCGCAGGTCCTGATCTTCCTGGCCGCGGCGGGGGCGGGTGGTCCCGCGGTCGGTGTGGTCGTGCTGGTGGCGTTCATCATCGGCCTCCTGGCGTCCAACTCGCTGATCACGCTGGGGTCGGCGTACGGGTTCCTGAGCGCGTCGAAGAACTTCGCCGTGTACTCCACGGTGGGCGTGATCGTGGGGGTGTTCAGTCTGGCGCTCGGCGTGCTGTTCGTTCTCGGCCGGGAGTCCGCCCTGCCGGCGTTCTTCGGCTAGCGGTCTCCCGCCGGCAACGGGCGCACAGCCCCGAGATGGCGAAATGCGTGAGGTCGGGGGCGAAGCCCCGGTGCCTGCCGATCACCCGCTCGAGCGATGCCACCTCGTCAGCCGAGAGGTCGTCCTCAGCCCCGCACCGCGAGCACGCGAGGTGGACGTGGCGGGGTTCCTCGGTGCGGTGATATTCGGCGCCGCGCTCGAGGTGGGCGTGGCGGATCACCCCGAGGTCCTCGAGCATGGCCAGGGTCCGGTACACGGTCGAGGCGTTCACGGCGGGGAGCCTGCGCTGGACCCGCCGGGCCACGTCCTGCGGTGTGATGTGGCCCTCGGTGCCGAGGACCTCGGCCAGGATCGCCTCCCGCTGGGGCGTGATCCGGTAGCCTCGCTCCCGGAGCATGGCCACGACCGCGCGCACCCGGTCCACGCGGTCCAGGCTACTGCCTCGCAGGTGCGTCGGTCCTTCCGACGCCGGGGAGCGTGGAGGACGCCGGGTCCGGGCCGACCGTGGCCCCGGCGTATGATGCGCGCGGGGAGGTGAAGGAGTGGCCAAGAAGGACAGGCTGTCGATGCTGAAGCATGTCCCGCTGTTCGAGGGGCTGTCCCGGCGGGAGCTCGAACAGATCCTCAAGGTGGCCAAGGAGATCGAATTCGACGAGGGGCACGCGATCGTCGAGGAGGGCGCCACCGGCGTCGGCTTCCATCTGATCCTCGAGGGCGAGGCCCACGTGCTCGTCGGCGGCCGGAGGCGAGCCACGCTGCGCTCCGGCGACTACTTCGGGGAGATGTCGCTGATCGACGGCGGTCCCCGCTCCGCCACCGTGAAGACCTCGACCCCCGTTCGCACGCTGGCGCTGACCTCGTGGGCGTTCCTCCCTCTGCTGGACCGCTCTCCCTCGATCGCCAAGAAGATGCTCCAGGAGATGTCCCGGCGGATGCGCAACCTGGAGCGCTCCCTGACCCACTGACCCACGGGCTACGATTGACGGGTCCCGGGAACCGAGGAGGCCGGCGTGGGTGAGCTCGTGCGGCTCGAGGTGGAGGACGGCGTGGGCACGATCCGCCTGGATCGGCCCCCGATGAACGCGATCGACCAGGGCCTCACGGCCGACCTCCACGATGTCGCGCTGGAGGCCGGGCGGCGCGATGACGTCGGCGCGGTCGTGCTGTACGGCGGCGAGAAGGTGTTCGCCGCGGGAGCCGACGTGAAGATGATGGCTCCGATGGGGCCCGACGAGATCCGTCCGATGATCCAGAACCTCCAGGAGGTGTTCAACGCGGTCGAGGACATCCCCAAGGTGGTGATTGCGGCGGTCACCGGCTACGCGCTCGGCGGCGGGTGCGAGCTCGCGATGTGCGCCGACCTCCGGTTCGCCGCCCCCGACGCCAGGCTCGGCCAGCCGGAGATCCTCCTCGGCATCATCCCCGGCGCCGGTGGGACCCAGCGTCTCCCCCGGCTCGTGGGGCCGTCGCGGGCCAAGGACCTGATCTTCACCGGCCGCCAGGTCGGGGCCGAGGAGGCCCTCCGGATCGGCCTGGTGGACCGGGTGGCCGAAGCCCCCTACGCCGAGGCCCTCGAGGCCGCTCGTGGGTTCGCCGCCGGGCCCCGGGCCGCGCTCCGGGCCGCCAAGGCCGCGATCACGTGGGGGTCCAGGGTCGACCTCCGGACCGGGGTGGCCATCGAGCGCGAGGCCTTCTCGGACCTGTTCACGACCGCGGACCAGGAGGAGGGCATGGCCGCCTTCGTGGAGAAGCGGAAGCCCGGCTTCACCGGCCGCTGATCCCGGGAACCTTCCGCCCCCCGCCGGACGTCTCATCCGGGAATGCCCGGGCCGGTCCCGGGGTTCTCACGGGTGACCGCCGCCGGGCCCGCCGGCGGGGAGAGGGACAGGGTCATGAGCGAGATGCAGGCGATCCGGGGGGCTCGGCCACGCGAGCTGCCCCGGCCGAACCGCACCTACGGCCAGGGACGGGTGTGCGCCGAAGAGGGCTGTGACACCCGCCTCTCCGTCTACAACAAGGCCTCCCACTGCTGGGCGCACAAGCCCGTGACGTTCCCGGTGACCCGGGGCGCCAGGAAGCGAAGGGCGGCCTAGCCCCGGGCCAGGCCCTCCGGGGCGATCCGGGCCGCGATGGCCCGGGCCTCCTCCAGCCGCGCACGGTCGACGAACAGCCGCGGGCCCCATTCGTTGAAGAAGACGTAGGACAGGGTCCCGGGGTTCTTGGCCCACCAGGAGATCCCCGCTCGCTCGAGCTCCCCGGCGATCTCGTTGGCGTGCTCGTGGGTGAAGCGGCCCAGGTAGACGGTGCGGACGGGCCCGGACACCTCAGGCCCCCACCGCCGGCCCGCACTCCGCGTCGAGGAAGACCCGGATGGCCAGGAACGTCCCCCCGTCGAGCAGTGTCTCCACACAGGCCTGGCTCCCCCCGAGCTCCCCGATCTCCTCTCCGGAAAGCTCTCGCCAGCCGTCCCCGTCGCGCCGGAGGAACGCGGTGGCCCCGGCCGCGAACCGCTCGATCGGGACCCTGGGCCCCTCCCCGACGCGGAGCGCCATCTCGGCCCGGGCGATCGACTCGAGGGTGCCATCGAGCCACACCACGGGCGGGTCGCCCGGACCGGGCTCGCTGTCGGCGACGGGCGGGGGCACCTCGGTGGAGGCCGCCGGGCTGAGCACCAGCCGGTCGACGCCGATCGCGGCGGCGGCGCCCACGGCGAGCAGGAAGAGAGCTCGGATCATGCGTACCATTGTCCCTCCGGCGGCGGTCCGGCGGCCGCCGAATCGGGTAAAAAGAGGCCGCCATCAGACCCGAGAGGTGACGCGTGAACGTCGTGGTGCTGGCGAAGTACATCCCGAACCCCACGGGGACGCCCCAGCTCGGAGAGGACTTCCTGCTCGTCCGCGAGGGCGTCGAGGGCGGCCTGGATCCGGGCGACGAGCCGGCCATCGAGGCGGCCCTGGAGATGACCGAGCAGGCGGGCGGTGAGGTGACCGTGGTGTCGATGGGGCCGGCGCCGGCGATGGAGGCGGTTCGGAAGGCCCTGTCGATCGGCGCCCACAGGGGCGTGCTGATCAGCGACGACGCGCTCCGCGGCGCCGACACGCTGGCGACCGCCACCGTGCTCTCGGCGGCGATCCAGCTCCACGAGTTCGACCTGGTGCTGGCGGCCGTGGAGTCGACCGACGGGTACACCGGGACCCTTCCCCAGACCCTGGCCGAGTTCCTCGGTGTGCCGGCGCTCACGTTCGCCCGGAGGTTCGAGCTCGGCGAGGGCAGCATCCGGATCGAGCGGCAGACCGAAGGGGGGTACCAGGTCGTCGAATCCCCGCTGCCCGCGCTGGTGACCGTGACCGCCGGAGCCACCACGCCGCGCTACCCCACGCTGAAGGGCATCATGGCGGCGAAGCAGAAGCCCGTGGAGCAGCTGGCGCTGGCCGATCTCGGCCTGTCGGTCGACGACGTCAAGCCCACCCAGACCGTCACCGGGGTGGAGGCCGCCCCGGAGCGGGAGGCCGGTGCGGTGATCGAGGACGACGGCACCGCGGCCGACCGCGTGGTGGCGTTCCTCAAGGAAGCGAAGGTGATCTGAGTGGCCGGGGTGTGGGTATACGCGGAGCTCTCCGACGGACAGCCGGCCGCCGCCGCCCTGGAGCTGCTGACGAAGGCTCGCGAGCTCGGGCAGGAGGTCTCGGCCGTGGCGCTCGGCGCCGGGGCGACCGACGTGGCCGTGGCCCTCGGGGAACACGGCGCGGCCCGCGTGTTCGCCGGCGACGACGCCGTGTTCGACGACCACCTGGCCGGGCCCCGC
>JBQGDK010000092.1:0-7588 GCA_052039025.1 Actinomycetota bacterium | reverse complement strand
GTCGCCGGTGCGTCAGCAGGCCACGTGGAGGTGGAAGGACGCCGCGCTGATCTTTGGGATCGCGGTTCCGTCCGAGTTCGTCGTCCGGACCCGGACGCCGTTCGGGTTGGCGGGGTCCTGGGCCACCTGGGCCTCCCCCTGCGGACCGAGGGTGCTGTCCACGCTGCCCAGGACGGCCACGTAGGCGCACCCGGTAACGTTGCGGTCGAAGATCACGTCGTAGTGCGCCGTCGCGGCCATTTCCGCGGAAACCGCTCCCGCCCCTCTGATCAGATTCCCATCGGCGTCCACCACGGCGAACAGACGCTGCTGGTACTCATCGGCGTTCACTCCGCCGAGGTTCTGAGCGTTGGCCACGGACAGCTTGGGGGCCATCTTCTTGATCTCTTTCCGGGCGATCTTCTTGACCTTGGCCTTGGTGAGCGTGGTAGCGCTCAAGGCCGGACTGATGGCTCCGGCGGCCACCAGCAGAGCGGCCAGCACGGCCAGGCCTCGCCAGATCGGCTTGGCGGTGACATCCCGGGTCATGGGACTCCCTCCCTCTCCCCGGCTGCCAGTTGCAGCCCCGCGCCGCCCAGCCGACCGGAGAACCCGAAGCTAGCAGAGTCGGTCAAAGCCAGTCAATCCTCCGAACGGCGACCGCCCGAATCAACGTCGAGGTCGATGGCCGCCAGCATGCGCTCGGGCTGTTCGCGCCATTCGGGGGTCCACCGCTTGACCTTCGGATTCTCGAGCCGGAGATGGGATTCGAACCCATGACCCCGCGATTACGAATCGCGTGCTCTGCCGAACTGAGCTACTCCGGCGCGTGCCTCAGTGTAGCGCGGCCTCAGCCGGCCACCTCGACGGAGGCCAGTCGGAGGAAAGCTCCCTCCAGGACGAGCCTGGCGTTGAGGTTCGTCTCGTCGGCGAGCGCCGCCCGGGCCCCCTCGAGCGCCTCCACGGCCCGGGCCGAATCGGCCGGCCCGATCCGCGGCGCCGTGCGATCGAGGTTGATCGCCCACGCCGCATCGCCTCCGGCGCTCGCCAGGAGGCCGTCCCGGAACCATGACTCCAGGGCGAGCAGGGCCGCGTCGAGGAACTCCCGCTCGGCTCGGCGCTCCTGACGCTGGTGCCTCTGCTCCATCCGCCGGATGGCTCCCCGGTACTGATCGAGGGGCCTCTCGGTGACGGGGTCGAGGAACGGCTCCAGCTCCTCGTCGAGGCGGGCGGCCACCCTGGTCCGGTACTCGCAGGCCGCCGCGAGGAGGCGGTCGGCAGCGTCGAGCGCCCCCGCGGGCCCGACGGCCCCCGCACGAAGCGCCTCCAGCGCCACCTCCCGGAACGCCAGGCCTTCCGGATCGGCCGCCACCCGGCGGGCCCGGCCGAGGTTCCCGCCGGCCAGGCGCGCGGCCAGCCGGGCCCGGGCCTCATCGACGCCCTCTCCCAGGAGCGACTCGATCACGAACGTCTCCGACAGCGGGCGGAACGTGACGACCTGGCACCGAGACACGACGGTCTCCGGGATCTCGTCAGGTCGGGCCGATGACAGGATCAGCACGGTCTCCGGGGCCGGCTCCTCGAGGGCCTTCAGCAGGACGTCAGCGGCCTCCTCGGTCATCCGATCGGCCTGCTCGACCCGGAACACCTTGCGGTTCCGCTCGGGCGCGGTGAGCGAGGCCCGAGCCACGAGCCACCGGGCCGTGCCGTCCTCGTCGGCACTCTCCCCGACGCGGATGTCGCGCCCCTCCGGTTCGACCAGCACGAGGTTCGGGTGCCGATCCTCCAGCGCCAGGCGGCAGTCGCGGCACTCCCCGCACCCCCCACGGGCACAGAGCAGCGCGGCGGTGAACGCCCGGGCGGCCTGCTGCTTCCCCGAGCCCTCCGGGCCGGCGAACAGGTACGCGTGGTGCGGTCGCTCGGCCGCACGCTCGAGAAAGGCGACCGCGTCCGGCTGGCCGGGGACCCGGCGAAAGACCTCGCTCACTTCCTCTCCTCGGGCTCGCGGGCGAAGAACGACTCGAGCTCTTTGCGCACCCGCGTGTGCACCTCGTCGGGCGGGCCGCCGGCGTCGATGACCCTGAACCTCTCCGGGTGGTCCTCGGCGATCCGCAGGAACGCGTCGGCCACCTTGGCGTGGAACGCCTCGTCCTCGGACTCGATCCGATCCTGCTCCTCGCCGACCCGCGACAGCCCCTGGTCCGGCTCGAGGTGGAGCAGCATCACGAGATCGGGGAACAGACCCTGGGTGGCCCAGACGTTCAGCGAGAGCACGTCCTGCTCGCCGAGCCCCCGCCCGGTGCCCTGGTAGGCCAGGGACGAGTCCAGATACCGGTCGCACAGCACCACCTTGCCCTCCTCCAGTGCGGGGCGGATCACGTGCGAGACGTGCTGCGCTCGGCTGGCCGCGAACAGGAGAGCCTCGGCCCGGGCGTCGACCGAGCCCTGGTCGTGGTCGAGGAGCGTGTCGCGAAGGTGCTCGCCGAGCTTCGTCCCCCCGGGCTCCCGGGTGACGAGCACGTCGTGGCCCTGGGACTCGAGGAACTCCCTGGCCAGCCGGACCTGGGTCCCCTTCCCGGCGCCCTCGATCCCCTCGAACGAGATGAACGTGCCGCGGCGCTCGGTCTTGCGCAGCCGCGGGAACAGCCGGAGGGGACGGGCCCGGGTGAGCCGGCTCTTCGACAGCCCGCTCCTCGACCAGATCCCCCCCACGATCATGATCAGCGCGCCCACCCATAGAGCCTGCTGGGTCCCCTGGATCTCCTGGCCCGCGATGGTCAGGGTGGGGAACGCCTGGGCCAGCGCGGGGAACCCGGCCAGCGAGAGGAACAGGCCCAGCCTGGCCAGCACGGTGAGCGAACCGAACACCCGGCCCCGCAGCTCGTCGGTGACGTTCTCGTGGAGCAGCGTGTACCCGGTCACCCAGGTCGCGCCGGCGGCCGCCCCCATGACCACGGTCCACACCGCAGCCAGGGCCACCGTCGGCATCGCGGCCAGGAACACCAGCGACAGCCCGCCGGCCAGGATCGCCAGCGGGAAGAAGGTGTCCCTCTCCACAACCCTGTACACCTGCCCGACCAGGGCCATACCGAGCGCCATGCCGACACCGACGGCCGTGACCAGGAACCCCCACGCGGTGGGCCCGCCGCCGAGCGTGTTCTGGGCGAAGATCGGCCCGACCGACATCACCGCGCCGGCGCCGGTGAACGCCAGCACGATCCCCACGGTCATGGCCCGGGCGAACGAGTGGTCCTTGAGGAACCGGACGCCCTCGCGCATGTCCGCGAACGCGTCGCCCGCCCGCATCTTCCCCGCCCGGAGGCCGCGTCCCCCGGCTCGCGCGGGAAGTCCCTGGATCATGTACGCGGAGAACGCGAACGTCAGCGCGTTCGCCCACAGCGCGATCGCCTGGGGGTTCTCCTGGAAGTACTCGAAGCCCCCGCCGAGCCCCGCCCCGATCCCGGCCAGGGCCGTGTACACGATGCCGCCGAGAGGCAGCGTGCCGTACCCCGTCGCCAGCGCGATCGTGTTCGCGTTCGAGAGCTGTCGTCGGGGCACGAGGTTCGGGATCATGGCGTCGCGCGCCGGCGTCCACAGGAGCGACAGGCACTCGATCAGGAACGACATCGCGTAGATCCACGGCAGGTGCGGGATCAGTGGCAGGGTGGCGTACCCCACGCCCCGGACCACGTCGGCGAGCACCATCAGCCGCTTGCGGTCGAACCGGTCGACCAGCACCCCGGCGAACGGGCCGAACACGATCGAGGGGAGCAGCCGGGCCAGCATCACGCCGGACACGGCGAACCCGGCGCTCCCGCCCCCGATCCGGGTGACCAGGGCGACGACCGCCACGAACCCGATCCAGTCGCCGAGCGAGGAGACCAGGATGGCCCGGTACAGCCGGGAGAAGGCAGGGTCGCCGAGGAGGCTGCGGAACGTGGCCGGCCTGGTGCCGCGGAGGGCGGCGATCTCCTCGGACGCGGTCGCCATCGGCTAGCCGGCCCTCAGGCCGCCTCGGTCGGTCCCCCTCCCGCCTCGTAGTCGCCGTTCACGCACCTGATGCCCTTGGGCCCCTCGGTGAGAAGGCCGCCGCACTTGGGGCAGGGCTGGGGGAGCGGACGCTGGTTCACGGTGAAGTCGCACTCGGGGTAACGGTTGCAGCCGTAGAACACGCTGCCTCGCCGCCGTCGAGCCCGCTTGACCACGAGCTCGCCGGGCGGCTCCCGCCCCTCCTCCCTGCACTTCGGGCAGGTGACACCTGTCTTCTGCTCCTCGCGCTTCACGTACCTGCATTCCGGGTACCTCGCGCATCCCACGAACGGGCCGTATCGACCGTACCGCTTCACGAGCTCGCCCGGAGGGTCGCGCCCCTCCTCCGCACACTGGGGGCAGGTCTCCCCGATCGGCTCGGGCTCCGGCCGCTCCTTCCCGTCGACGTCCCGAGAGTAGTCGCACTCCGGCCAGCGGTCACACGCCACGAACCGGCCGGCCTTGCCCAGCTTGATCACGAGCCGGCCGGGGGGGTCACGCCCCTCCTCGGGGCACTTCGGGCAGGTCTCGTCGAGCTCCTCCTTGGGCCGCTCGATCTCGTCCTCCTTCTTCTCGAGCAGCCGCTCGAACGGGCCGTAGAACTCGTCGAGGACCTGGACCCACCGGAGCTTTCCCTCGGCGACGTCGTCGAGCTCCTCCTCCATCCTCGCGGTGAAGTCGTAGTCGACGATCTCCGGGAAGTGCTCGACGAGGAGGTCGATGACGACGAACGCCACGTCCTCGGGGAACAGGCGCCGCTGCTCGAGGTACACGTACTTCCGGTCCTCGAGGTTGGAGATCGTCGGCGCGTACGTCGACGGCCGGCCGATCCCCCTGCCCTCCAGCTCCTTCACCAGTGAGGCCTCCGTGTACCGCGGCGGCGGCTGGGTGAAGTGCTGCTCGGGGAGGATCTCGAGCAGGCGGAGCCCCTGGGCCTCCTCCAGCACGGGCAGGCGGGCCTCGGCGTCCCGGTCGGGGGCGTCGTCGGAGGTCTCGAAGTACACGCGGCGGAACCCGTCGAACTTCACGGTCTGGCCGGTGGCCCGGAGGAGGTACCGCGGCGCCCCCTCGGTCGTGGCCTCAATGTCCACGGAGACCTGGTCGAGGATCGCATCGGCCATCTGGCTGGCCATGGCCCGCTGCCACACCAGACGGTACAGCTTCGTCTGATCCTGGCTGAGGTGGGCGCCGACCTCGTCGGGGAGCCGGCCGGCCGAGGTCGGCCGGATGGCCTCATGGGCCTCCTGGGCCCCTCGCGACGTGGTCTTGTACCGGCGGGGCTTCGACAGCGTGTAGCGATCGCCGTACTCCTTCTTCACCACCCGGCGGATCTCGGCGAGGGCCGACTCGGCGATCGTGGTCGAGTCGGTCCGCATGTACGTGATCAGGCCTGTTTGCCCCTCCCCGGGGAGGCTCACCCCCTCGTACAGCTGCTGAGCGACCCGCATCGTCTTGCGGGCCGAGAACCCGAGCTTCCGGCCGGCCTCCTGCTGGAGCGTCGAGGTCGTGAACGGGGGCGAGGGGCGCCGCTTGACCTCCTTCTTCCGGATCTCCCCGACGCGGTACGCCGCCCGCTCCAGGTTCGCCGAATGCTCCCGGGCCTCGGCCTCCTTCAGGACGATGCCCTTCTTCCGCTCCGTGGGCGTCTTGACCCGGTCCTCGCCGATCGTGTCGAGGTGCGCCACGAACGCCAGGTCCTCCCCGTCGGGAGTGAGGCGGGCGTCCACGGTCCAGTACTCCTTCGGCTTGAACTTCTGGATCTCCCGCTCGCGCTCGACGATCAGGCGGAGCGCGACCGATTGGACCCGCCCCGCCGACAGCCCGGTCCGGACCTTCTTCCACAAGATCGGCGACAGCTTGTAGCCGACGAGCCGGTCGAGGATCCGCCGAGCCTGCTGGGCCTCTACCAGGCGGAGGTCGATGGTTCGGGGATCGGAGAAGGCGGACCGTACGGCCTCCTTCGTGATCTCGGTGAACGTGACCCGCTTGGCGACGTCGACGTCGACGTCGAGCAGCTCGGCCAGATGGTAGGCGATGGCCTCGCCCTCGCGGTCGAAGTCGGTGGCCAGCCAGAGCTCGTCGGCGCGTTTGTGCGCCTGGCGCAGCGACGTGACGACCTTCTTCTTGGCGTCGGGAACGACGTAATCGGGCTCGAAGTTCCGCTCGGTGTCAACCCCGATCTTGCTCTCCGGCAGATCGCGGATGTGGCCCATGGAGGCCTTCACCGTGAACTCGCGCCCGAGGTACCGCTCCAGGGTCTTCGCCTTGGTCGGTGACTCGACGATCACCAGGTTCTTCGTCATGAACGCGCCTCTTTACTCTCCGATGGGGAAGCCTGTCAAGTTGTCGGCTCAGGCGTGGAACACGTTGAGCCCTCCGTTTTGTTCCCCGTGACGGGGGAATCGTAGCGCGCGATGACGACGCGACTCGTCCTGTAGGCTGGCGGACCCGATGCTCGAATGGCTTGAGCACGTGATCACGACGTACCTCGGCGAGTACGGCTACTTGGCCGTGTTCGTCCTCATGGTGCTGGAGTCCGCCTGCATCCCGATCCCATCGGAGGTCACGATGGTGTTCGGCGGGTTCCTGGTCTCCCGCGGCGACCTGAGCTTCTTCTGGGTGGCCATGATCGGCACGATCGCGAACGTGATCGGCTCGTGGCTTGCGTACTGGGTCGGCTACGTCGGTGGCCGCCCGCTGATCAACCGGTGGGGCAAGTACGTGCTCCTTCGGGAGCACGAGCTCGACCGGGCCCACGACTGGTTCGAGCGGCGGGGGGAGCTCGCCGTGTTCGTCTCGAGGCTCCTGCCGGTGATCCGCACGTTCATCTCGCTGCCGGCCGGCGTGGCCCGGATGAACTTCTGGAAGTTCACCCTGTACACGTTCCTGGGGTGCCTGCCGTGGACCTTCGCGCTGACGTGGGCCGGATACCTGCTGGGCGACAATTGGGAGACCTTCCTCCGCTACGGCGAGCCCATCACCTGGGCGATCGCCGTGATCACGCTGGCCGTGATCACGTGGTGGGTGATCCGCCGCATCAGGGCCCGTCGGGCGGAGGAGCGCCCGGACGGGCCGGTCACCCCAGCGGGAACGGGACGCTCGACAGGATGACCCGGGGCTCGAACAGGAGCACCCGCTTGATGAACAGCGCCCGGTTGTTGTGGAGGATCCGCTGCCACCACCGGGTAACCAGGAACTCCGGGAGAACGACCGCGGCGACGGTCCCGGGGTCGGCGGTGTGCCGGCGGATCTCCTCGAGCAGCGGCGGGCCGAGGTCCCGGAACGGCGCCTCGACGACGTCGAGCGGGATCCCCATGCCGAGCTCGGCCCACCGCTTCATGAGTTCCGGGACCTCCTCCTCGTCCAGCGCCACCGACACCGCCCTGGTCTCGGCGGCCCCGAGCGATCGGGCGTAGTTCACCGCGCGGACCGTGGCGTCGTGGGCGCTCGAGACGAACACGAGCGCCACGATGTGCTCGGGGATCAGCGGCCTGGCATCATCCTCGAGCTGACCGTCTCGCAGGACCACGGGCACGTCGGTCACCACGACGCCCGGCTCCCGCAGGAGGCGGAGCTTCAG
>JBQGDK010000091.1:0-4499 GCA_052039025.1 Actinomycetota bacterium | reverse complement strand
GCGGCACCTCGAGGCGCAGGAGCGGGTGATGCTGGGCCTGTTCGACCGGGCCGCCACGGTGGCGGACACGATCCGGATCCAGAACGAGCTGTCGGGCGTCCAGCTCCAGATCGAGGAGATCGAGGGGCGCCTCCGCTACCTCCGGGACCGGACCTCGCTCTCCACGATCAGCGTGTCGCTCTCCGAGGAGGG
Source organism: Actinomycetota bacterium (assembly GCA_052039025.1). Classification (GTDB taxonomy): domain Bacteria; phylum Actinomycetota; class UBA4738; order UBA4738; family CALAEC01; genus CALAEC01. The sequence continues at coordinate 4,307 of JBQGDK010000091.1, read as the reverse complement.
CGCCGCGGTCCCCGGGGCTTTCGACCGGGCCTGGGCCCGAGCGGTCGACGGGTTCCTGTCGGTGCTGGCCACGCTGGTGGTCGGTCTCGGGTACGTCCTTCCGCTGGCGGCGATCGTGCTGGCCGGGGTCCTGGTGTACCGGCGGGTCCGGCCGTCGGGGGCGACCGGCTAGGCGCCCTTCAGGCCGGGCAGGACCTGCTCGCCGAACAGCTCGACGGCCCGTCCGGCGGTCTCCAGGTCCATGCCGGGGTAGTGGAGCCGGACCACCAGGTGGAACTCGTCCCTGTCGGCGAAGGCCTCGACCCATGGGTTCAGCGCGCGGAGCACCTCGCGGTGATCGCCCGCCGGCGTGAGCTGCCGGAGGAGTTCCTCGTCCGTCCGCGCGGGCTCCAGGGAGTCGTGCTCCGGGGTGTCGGCGCCCTCCCGCCAGGCGTCGTAGACGCCGAGCTGGTGGGCGACGCCGGGCCGGACGACGCCCCAGGCGTCCCCGTCCTCCCACACGAACGCGTTGTGGAGCTGGGCGAAGCCCAGAGCGCCGGGATCCTTCCCGGCCTCGCGGGCGCCCTCCTCGGCCCACCCCAGCGCCTCCCGGGCGTGGGCGAGCCCGCCCCGGCTCCGGATGTACCCGTCCCCGACGCGCCCGGCCCGGCGGACGGCGTCCTCGACGAACCCCCCCAGGTAGATCGGCGGCCCGGGCTCTCGGGCCGGGGACGGCGTCACCTTCACGCCGTTCAGCCGGAACGCGCGTCCCTCGTGGTCGAACCGCCGGCCGGTCCAGGCCTTCCGGAGGATCTCCACGGTCTCGACGGTCCGCCGCACCCGCTCGGCCACCGGGACGTCGAACATCCGGAACTCCTCCTCGCGCCACCCCAGGCCGAGCCCCAGGATCAGGCGGCCTCCGGACATGAGGTCGACGACCGCGGCGTCCTCGGCGAGCCTGATCGGGTGGTGGAAGGGGGTGAGGATCACCCCGGTCCCGAGGCCCACCCGGTCGGTCGCCGAGGCCAGGCCGGCGAGCATCGGCAGGAGGGAGGGCAGGTACCCGTCGCTGGAGCCGTGGTGCTCGCTGACCCAGACCGAGTCGAACCCGAGGGTCTCGGCCAGGCGCGACAGCTCCACGATGTCCCGGTACTCCTGCTCGAAGGTCCGCTCCGAGCCGACCGGGAGCTGGCCGGTGAACAGGCCGAGGCCGATCCGAACCGTCACGGGCGATGAGCCTATCAGCCGCGTCAGGCGGGCTTCGCCCGCCGGGCTCCGGCCGGCTCGGCGGGATCGGGCTCGGGGGGCACCAGCGCGCGGTGGACGATCGGGGAGGACAGGACGACCGAGGTGATCGTCGACCCGTGGGGGATCAGACGGTCGAGGACCGACTCGAGGTGCTGCACCGACCGGGCCACGACCTTGAGGATGTAGGAGGTCTCGCCGGTGATCCGGTGGCACTCCACGATCTCGGGGATCCCCCCGGCGACCTCGCCGAGCCGGCCGGGATCGGGCCCCCCCGCGGTCCATCGGACGAAGGCCGTGATCGGGTAGCCGATCGCAGCGGGGTCCACGTGGGCCCGGAACGCCGCGATCACCCCGCTCTCCTCGAGGCGGCGGACCCGCTCGGCCGCGGCAGGCGCGGTCAGCGCCACCCGTTTCCCCAGCTCGGTGAACGTGATCCGGCCGTTCTCCTGGAGCTCGGCCAGGATCCGCCGGTCGGTGTCGTCGAGCGCACTATCCAAGGTCAGACCCCCGATGTGACGAATATCACCAAGTCGAAGTCAGCGTACCCCTTCGGAACTGTGCCTACAAGGGGATCTGAGTTTCGTATCATCGGGCCATGGCCGTTCGGACCGAGCCGTTCCAGGGGAACCACGAGGCGAGCCCCGCGGCGGTGTGGGCGGCCCTCGGGGCCGTCTACGTCGTGTGGGGATCCACGTATCTCGCGATCCGCGTCACCGTCGAGACGATCCCCCCGCTGTTGTCCGCGGGCGTCCGCTTCCTGGTGGCCGGGGGGATCCTCTACGCGCTGACGTTCCGTCGAGCGGCCGGCGACCGGCCCAGGGCGGTCCACTGGCGGTCGGCGGCCATCATCGGAGCCCTGATGCTGTTCGGCGGCAACGGGCTCGTCTCGGTGGCCGAACAGCGGGTCGCCTCGGGTCTGGCCTCGCTGATCATCGCCAGCGTCCCGCTGTGGATGGTGGCGATCCGCCTCGGCGTCCTCGGGGAGCGGGTCCGGTGGATGGAGACCGCCGGCCTGATCCTGGGGTTCGGGGGCATCGTCGTCCTGGCCGACCCGTTCGGGCAGGGGGCCGCCGATCTCGTCGGGGTGGTCACCCTGCTGGTGGCCTCGCTGTCCTGGGCCGCCGGCTCCCTCTTCGCCCGACGGGCGCCCCTCCCGCCCCGGCCCCTGGTGGGGACGTCGATGCAGATGCTGGCCGGCGGGGCCGTGCTGGTCCTGGCGGCCACGGTCACCGGCGAGTGGGCCGACCTCGACCTGGCCTCCATCTCCGCGGAGTCCCTGCTCGGCCTGGGCTTCCTGATCGTGTTCGGCTCACTGGTCGGGTTCGCCTCGTACGTTTGGCTGCTCCGCTCGGCCCCGACCTCGCTGGTGTCCACGTACGCCTACGTGAACCCGATCGTGGCGGTGTTCCTCGGCTGGGCGATCCTCGGCGAGGTCGTCACGGCCCGGACCCTCCTGGCCGGGGCCGTGATCGTCACGGCCGTTGCCCTCATCGTCTCGGCCCGGTCGGCGCCGAGGCCGGCCGAGGAGCCGGTCCCCGCCGAGCCCGAGGGCGAGCGGCTCTCGGCGTAGTCCCCGCCCGGTAGGCTTCGGGCGTGCCCACCGCCACCGACATGGCTCGGGCCGTTCGGGCCCGGGACGTCTCACCGGTCGAGCTCGTCGAGGAGGCGCTCCGGCTGGCCGAGGCGTGGCAGCCGGTGACCAACGCGTTCAGCCAGCTCCACGGGGACCAGGCGCTGGTGGAGGCCCGGCGGGCGGCCGACTCGTCCGCCCGCGACGGTGACCTTCCCCCGCTCCTCGGCGTCCCGGTGGCCGTGAAGGACCTCTTCGACGTGGCCGGGTGGGAGACCACGGGCTGCTGCGTCGCCTACCGTGGGCGGGTGGCCCGGCGAGACGCGGTGGCGGTCCGACGTCTCCGGACCGCCGGGGCCATCCCGATCGGGAAGACGAACCAGCACGAGCTGGCCGCGGGAGCCACGAACCTGATCTCGGCGTGCGGCGTCACCCGGAACCCGTGGGACCCCGAGCGGATCACGGGGGGCTCGAGCGGCGGCTCCGGGGCCGCGGTGGCGGCCGGCGTGGTCCCGGTCGCCCTCGGCACCGACACCGGCGGCTCGATCCGGATCCCGGCATCGATGTGCGGGGTCACCGGCCTCAAGCCCACCCACGGCGCCGTCAGCCTCGAGGGCGTGATGCCGCTGGCCCCCTCGCTCGACACCGTCGGCCCGCTGGCCGCCTCGGTCGAGGACGCCGCGGTGGTGCACGCCGTCCTGACCGGCGGCCCGCGTCCGGACCTCCGGGGCGGCGCCGGGGGGCTCACCGTCGCGACCCTGGGCGGTCTCCACGTGGCGTTCCTCCAGGCGGCGGTGTTCGAGGCGGTCGCGGCCGCCTCCGATTTGTTCGGGGGGCGGGGCGCCCGGACGGCGGCCGCCGCAGGGGAGGGCTGCTTCGCCCCTGAGGTGTGGGAGGAGGTCGCCTGGCCGGAGCTGGCCGAGCACCACCGGGCGCTCCTCGACCGGCGCGCTCTCCTTCACCGCCGGACGGCCGAGCTGATCGCCCGGGGGGTGGAGCAGGCCGAGGAGGTCACGGCCGCGGCCCGGCGGCGGATGGCCCAGGTCGCGGAGGCGTTCCTCGCGTCGCTGTCGGAGGCCGACCTCCTCCTGACCGCGGCCACCCCGATCGTGGCGACCCCGATGGGGGAGGAGTGGGTGGAGGCGGGGGCCGGGCGGCTCAGCGTCCGCCTGGGCGCGCCGTCACTGCTGACGCGTTCGGTGAACCTCGCGGGCCTGCCGGCGGTGAGCATCCCGGGTGGACGGTCCCCCGACGGGCTTCCCGTGGGGATCCAGCTGATCGGCCGTCCCGGTGACGAGGGCACGGTGCTGCGTGCGGCGGCCGCGTTCCAGAGCGTCACCGACCATCACGAGGCCAGGCCGGCCGAGCCGGGGAGCTAGCGAGGGGGCTGGCCGCCGCCCGGGGGCCCACCCCCGCCCGGGGGTCCGCCGCGGCCCCCCGGAGGGCCGCCTCGGGCGCCGGGCGGGCCGCCCCGGCCCCCGGGGGGGCCGCCCCGGCCCCCGCGAGGGCC
>JBQGDK010000090.1:0-3588 GCA_052039025.1 Actinomycetota bacterium | reverse complement strand
GGTGAGCTCCTCGATCCGCTCCCGAACTCCCGCGGCTGATCCTTCCGTTCCAACGAGCAGGTAGCTGGCTACGTCCAGGCCTCGGGCCTCGGCGAAGTCCTCGAACGGCACGTAGGAGACCGAGTTCACCAGGTTGGTCATCCCGGTGGTGAGCCCCGAGACCTGCCACGACCGATCGAGGATGTCCACCCGATCGCCGACGCCCACCTCGAGGGTGGCCGCCGCCTGCTCGTCCAGGGCGATCTCCCCGGCCCCGGGCTCGGTACCGGAGACGAGCTCGGTGGGGCCGCCCCGGCGGCCGGGGACGACGCCGATCAGGTAGGTGAGCTGCCGGTTCCCCGAGGCCAGGACGGCGCCGGTGTCGTACAGGATCGGGTCGGCCCACCGGACACCAGCCATCCCGCGGATCTGATCCACCGACTCGAGGGGGATCGAGGAAGAAGACATGTGCATGGTGCGGACGCCTCGCTGGGAGACGAACAGGTCGGCGCCCGAGGTGTCGATGTACCGGGTCACCTGGTGCATGGCCCCGGCGAAGATGCCGTCGAGGGCCAGCACGAGCAGGAGGGCCACACCCACACCCGCGACCCCGAGGGTGGCCCGCCGGCGGTCGGCGAAGAGGTTCCGCCGTCCGATGGGGACCCCTCGCATCACCATCACCCCCGGTACACGGAGGCGGGATCCAGCCGGGAGATCCGCCGGGTGGGAACGACCGCCGCCAGGACCGCCATCAGAGCGGCGGCGAGTACCGCTCCGACGAGTCCCGGGAGCGAGATCCTGACCCAGAACTGCGGCTTCACCGTGACCACCAGCCAGGCCGCGCCGCGGAACAGCACGAAGCCCCCCACGGTCCCCAGCGCCGAGATGATCAGGGTCTGGCCAAGGACGATACGGAACAGCCGACCGGCGCGCGCCCCCATGGCTTTGGCGATCCCGTACTCGCGGATCCGTTCCGAGATCGCCGAGTACACGGTCAGGGCGACGATCAGGGTCCCCGCCGCGAAGGCGATGGCGAGCATCAGGCCGATCGCGCCGTTCATGATCCGGCCAAGGAGCGCTCGGTCGTTGTCGCCCAGACGCTGGGGCGTGACCACGGCGAGCCCGGTCTCCTGGCGGATGCGTGCGGCGGCGGCTTCGGCGTCGGGGGCGCGCACCAGGACGTAGCTGGTGGTGCCGGGCATCCGAAGCAGCCGTTCGACGGCGGCGTGGGACGTGAACACGAAGCCGGCCATCCACGAGCGCGTCCCCGCGGACAGCCCCACCACACTGAACGGCTCACCCATGACCTCAACCCGGTCCCCGAGGCCGATCCCGTGCTGGTCGGCGACCGTCTCGTCGATGACCACCTCGTCGTCGGCCCGGACCGGCCTGCCCGCGGCCACTTCCCAGGGCCCGCCCATCCCTCCCGATCGGGAGCCGACGATGAACATGAAGACCTTGCGATCGTGAAGGTCCAGCACCCCGAACCGGACCGCGATGGGGTCCGCGCGCTCCACCACTGGGATGGAACGGATTTCCCCGACGGCGTCCAGAGCGATGACGGAAGGAACGCCCAGGAAGTTGGCGGTCCCCGGCTCGCCGACGAACAGGTCGGCTCCCACGTTGTCCTCGTAGGCGGAGATCTGGATCCGGAAGCCGCTCCACAGCCCCTGGAGGAGCAGGATCAGGGCGATGACCGCGGCCACACCGAGCACGCTGGTGGCCAGTCGGCGCGGGTCGGCGAGGATGTTCCTTCTGGCGATCGGAACGATGCCCATGGTCTTTCACCACCCGCTATGCCGTACGGGGGTACCGTCGCACTCGGCGGCGATGCCTCCTAGGGGAGAAGGACCCTCCGTCCCCGGGACCAACGGCCCTCTCGGCCGCTGGAGTGCGAGCGGGAGACTCCTCCTTCGAAGGAGGCATGACACGCGGGCCAGCCCGGACCTGATCCTGCACGTACCGCTCCTGTCGGACGAGCCCGTTCGCGGCGCGTTCCCGTACCTGGAGCACCCTGGGATCCTGTCGCTCTCGGGCCTCGAGCAGATTCGGCGGTTCAGTGAGAGGCGGCTTCCGTTCGGGCCGCTCTGGTACCTGACCGGGCTGGACCTCGTCGACTTCGGGCCCGGGACCGCCACCTATCGGCTCCCGATGACGGGGTGGCTGCGTAGCGGTGCGGGGCTCATCACCGGTGGCGCCCTCGCCTTCGCCGCCGACGGGGCCCTGGGCAGCTCGATCTTCACCACGCTGGGTCCGGGCAGGGTGCTGGCCACTTCCGACCTCGCCCTGAACTTCCTGCGCCCGCCCGCCGAGGGATGCGACGCCATCATCGCGCGCGGCCGGCTGATCCAGGCCGGCCGCTCCCAGGGCCTGTCCGAGGCCACGGTCGAGGACCCGAACGGGCACCTGCTCGCGCATGCCACGTCCCGATGCGTGATCAGCGATGTAGGGGGTCCGCTGTCAGATCCACCCCAAGATCCCGTCCCTTGGCCCGAGTATCCGGGGCCCCATCCCTTCGAACGCCCGCCGGTCGGCGACGTCGTGCCCCAGGACGTCTGGGATCGCATGGATGGGATCGAGGTGATGCGAGCCTGGCAGCGGGGAGAGCTTCAGAGGACTCCCCTCTCCAATCTGCTGGGCGCCGAGGTGCGCCGGGTCGAGGAAGGGGCGGTCACACTCACGATGCCGGCCAGCCCGTGGTTCGGCGGCATGAGCGGTGCCTTCTACGGCGGAGCGCTCGCACTCTTCGCCGATTACGGGATCCACGGGGCGGTGAACTCGACCGTTCCCGCCCGCACATCGTGGGCCACCCTCGATCTCAGGGTTCGATTCCTCCGGCCGGTCATGCCGGATCGGCGGCCGCTGGAGGTCCGGGCTAGGGTGGCCCATCGAGGCCGGAGAATCGCGGTGGTCTCGGCGCAGGTCCTGACCGCCGAAAGGACGGTGGCCGCCATGGCCGACGCCTCAGTGATGCTTCTCCCGGACCGGCCCTGGAGCCACTCGACCGCGACGATCGACGAGGCCTTCGCGGCCCGGGGCCGGGCGGAGTAGGCGCAGGGAACGCGCCCAGGGGTCGGTCGAGGATCGTCCTGGCAGGACGGCTCCGCTCGATGGGAACCTGGAGGCCTTCCTGGAACCCAGCCCCCGTCACATCAACCCCCTCTCGTCGGTCTACCGCTATGAAGGAAGTTGGAGGAGGACGTGACCATGCAGCCGAAGGACTGGGTCGCAGAGCGGTTCGAGGAGCTGCGGCCACATCTGCGGACGGTGGCCTACCGGATGCTCGGCTCGATCACCGAGGCCGATGACGCCGTTCAGGAAGCGTGGCTGAGGCTCAGCCGCTCCAATGCCAGAGGAATCGAGAACCTCCGAGCGTGGCTGACGACCGTGGTCGCCCGAGTGTCCCTCAACATGCTGCAGTCGCGCAGGTCACGCGGCGAGGAGGCGCTCGACGCCCGACTCCCGGACCCCATCGTGAGCGCCGAGGCCGCGCATGATCCCGAGCAGGAGGCGCTCCTGGCCGACTCGGTCGGGCTGGCGCTGCTGGTGGTCCTTGAGACGCTGACTCCTTCGGAGCGGCTGGCCTTCGTTCTCCACGACATGTTCCAG
>JBQGDK010000089.1:0-4277 GCA_052039025.1 Actinomycetota bacterium | reverse complement strand
CGGGCACGACGATCGTGCTGACCGGCGGCCTCCGGTCGATGAGCCGCGAGGAGGCCACCAAGGCGGCCGAGGAGGCCGGGGCCCGGGTGGCCTCCAGCGTGTCGAGGAACACGGACTTCGTGGTGGCCGGGGCCGACCCCGGCACGAAGTACGACCGGGCCGTGCAGCTCAGCGTCGAGGTGATCGACGAAGGCGAGTTCCTGAGCCGCCTGGGGGCCTGAGCGGCCGGCTCGCCCGGTCGGCTGGTCCTACAGCTCGCCCCGCTCCAGGGCTCGGAAGCGGAAGGCCAGGAAGATCTCTCCGATCCCACGGGCCAGCGCCGAGGCCCCGACCCACACGATGAGCAGGGAGATCGACCGGCCGGGGTACCCCGCCGCCCAGAACCCGATCAGCAGCTCGACGATCCCGACGACCATCCCCAACCACCACAGCTCGAACTCGCGGTTGGCCAGGGAGACCACGACGTCGAGGAAGCCCTTGAAGATGAGATACCACCCGATGATCGCCGCCAGGGCCAGGAAGGTCCCGCCTGGCCGGACGAAGGCGAGCACGCCGACCAGGATGAACAGCACCCCGAAGATCACGTGGAGCCACTTCCACCCCGCCACCATGCTGGCCGTGAGGAACTCGTTCACGCCGGCGAACGTGAACACGAACCCCGTGAGGACCGCGATGGCGGCCACGGAGCCCAGGTCCGCACGCAGCACGACGATGGACACCAACAGCCAGGCGATCCCGGTGATCAGGAACAGCCACCACGGCCCCCACATCCGGGCGATGGTCCGCTCTTCCGCTGCTTCCACGCTCCCTCCCTTCGTCCGGCCGTGCGGCACAAGCATATGCCCTGGCCGCCCCGCGGATGCTCGTTCCGTCAAGGCTTCGACGTCGCACGGCACGATGCGGTGCCGTATCATCCTGGGCCGGTGACGCTTCAGCCTGCCGTGGCGCCCGACCGGCTGTGGTGGTTCGGGGTGCTGGCCGGGCTGGTGAGCATCGTCCTCGGTTTCCTCCTCCTGATCGATCCCCGGCGATCGCTGTTCGCGCTCGCCTGGCTGGCCGGTTGGGCCGCCATCGTGTGGGGCCTGCGCCAGGCCGTCGCCGCCGTGCGGACGGACGATCCCTACGACCGGGGCGGGGGCGTGGTCGTGGCCCTGCTGATGATGTCGGCCGGAGTGGCCGTGGTCGTGGTTCCCGACGTCTCCCTGCGGCTGCTGCGGATCCTCCTGGGGATCGCCGCCATCGGGTGGAGCCTGATGGATACGGGGCGCCCGTTCATGGGCCGGTCCCGCTGGTGGGGCTTCCTGGTCCGCGGTCTGGGAGGCCTCGGTCTGGGGCTCGCGCTGATCTTCGTGCCCGAGCCGACGGTGTCGCTGGTCGGGGTCCTGCTGGGGTGCCTCCTTCTCCTGTGGGGGATCGTCGAGATCGTGGCGTCCCTGATGTCGAGGGCCGAGCCGGCTCCGTCAGTCTGAGCCTCCCGGCATCGTCACGAGCGCACGCGTTCGAGCCCGGGGGCCCGCCCGGTAGACCACGAACGTGCCGGCCAGGTAGTCGTGCCACCCGCGGCGGTCGTCGTCGACGAGCACCCACAGGAACCCCGCGCCGAGCGGTATGGCGGAGAGCGTGTAGCCGAGGAGACGAACCAGCGAGCGGAGGACGCCGGGGCGCCCTCCGCCGGGCGTGGTCACCGCCAGGCCCAGGAGCGCCTTGCCCGGCGTTCGACCGAAGGCGGACCAGGACACCACGAAGTACCCGATCGCCAGGACCGACCCGCTCACGGCCACGACCCATGGCCCCAGGCGCTCGGCGAATCTCGGGTTCACGAGGAGTGTGAGTATCTGCGCGGTCGTCCAGGAGATCAGCGCGTGTGAGATGCCGAAGACGACCGCATCGGTGACGAATGCGGTGAGCCTGCTGGCGAATCCGGCCGGCGCACCGCCGTCAGTCACCGGCGCCGGTCGATCCCCTCGGCGATCGGCGGAAGAGCCTCCGGGTCGCTATCTCCAGCCGATCGTCGATCCCGGCGGTTCGGTCTCTGAGCCCTTCGACGACCTCCTCCGCGGCCGTGACGCTCTGGGTCCGGATGACCAGTTGGACCTCCCGGCTGTCCGCGAAGCGGGCGATGATGGCGTCGAGGCCGTCCTCGATCGCCGCTCGGGCGATGCTCCTGGCTCGATCCAGCTCCTCCTGGCCGGTCATGCCGAGCTCGTGGATCCGGTCGGCCGCCCGCTCTTTCGCTCGGTCGAACGGCTCCCGCAGGAACGTCGGCATGGCCCAGTCGACCGCCCTCGACGTGCCCCCAACCGCCGTCTGGAGTCCTCGGGCGGCCAGGTCCGCGCCGCGTGCCCCGATCGCCAGCGCGGTCTGCGCTCCTCGGACCGCTGCGCCGAGCACCGCGTCCGACATCGATCCGGCGTCCGCCGCCGCGACCGTGGCGTCGGACGCGCGGGTGGAGCCGCCGGAACGGAGCCACCCCGACAGGGCATCGACACCGAGCGACGTCGCCCCGAGCACCAGGCGCGCCGCGGTGGCGAAGGTTTCCGGGGAGGGATCGCCGTCTCCGATGGTCTGGCCAGGGCCCTCCTCGCGGAACGTACCGGTCGGCTCCATTCCCCCTCCTCTTCGCGTGTGGTGGGAGCGTACCCCAGCCTCCTGCCGGTGTGCGGGACGGCGACGGACCTCGGCTAGACTCAGTCCATGCCGGTCGAGATCGACGTCGATCACGTGGCCCGGCTGGCCCGGCTGGCGCTCACCGACGAGGAGCGAGACCGGTTCCGGGCCCAGCTCGGTGTGATCCTGGATGCGGCCGAGCGGGTCCGGGAGGTGGCGGCCGAGGACGTGCCTCCCACCGCCCAGCCCGTTCCCCAGACGAACGTGTTCCGGAACGACCACGATCCGTGGGAGCCCCTGCCTCAAGAGGAGGCCCTGGCCGGAGCACCCGAGGCCGAGGACGGCCGCTTCAAGGTTCCCCGCATCATCGAGGGCGAGTGACCGAGCTCTGCGACCTGTCCGGCCACGAGCTGGCCACCCTGTACCGGGCCGGGGAGGCCACCGCCCTGGACGCCGTCGAGTCCTGCCTCCGGCGGATCGAGGCCGTGGACGGCCGGGTCGAGGCGTTCCTCCGGGTGACGGCCGACGAGGCCCGTGACCGGGCCCGGGCGGTGGACGCCCGTCTGGCGGCCGGCGAGGACGTGTCGGCCGCCGCCGGCATCCCCCTCGCCCTGAAGGATGTCCTGTGCACCCGCGGCGTCACCACGACGTGCGGATCCCGGATCCTCGAGACGTACGTCCCCCCGTACGACTGCACGCCGTGGGCCCGCCTCGGCCAGGCCGGGGCGGTGCTCCTCGGCAAGACGAACTGCGACGAGTTCGCCATGGGGTCGTCGAACGAGAACTCCGCGTTCGGGCCGGTGCACAACCCCTGGGACCTCGAGACCGTGCCCGGCGGTTCGTCGGGGGGCTCGGCCGCGGCCGTGGCTTCGGGAGAGGCGGTGTGGGCCCTCGGCACCGACACGGGCGGGTCCGTGCGTCAGCCCGCGGCGCTGTGCGGGGTGGTCGGGTTCAAGCCGACGTACGGCCTGATCTCCCGGTACGGCCTGATCGCGTTCGCCTCCTCGCTCGACACGGTGGGAACGTTCACCAGGAGCGTGCGCGACGCCGCCACGCTCGTCTCGACGATCGCCGGGAAGGACCCGCTCGACGCGACATCGCTCCCCACACGGCCGCGCGACCTCACCGAGAACCTCGAGGACGGCGTGGCCGGGATGCGGATCGGCGTGATCCGGGACTGGCTCGGGGAGGGTGTCGAGCCGGGGGTTCGAGCCGCGATCGAGGGGTCCGTCGAGCGGCTGAGCAAGCTCGGGGCCACGTTCGAGGACGCCGCCCTGCCGCACGCGGACTATGCGCTGTCGGCCTACTACATCATCGCGCCCGCCGAGTGCTCCTCGAACCTGGCCCGGTACGACGGGGTCAGGTACGGGCACCGGGCCCGCCACGCCGCCGACGTGATCGAGCTGAACTCGCGGACGCGGGGGGAGGGGTTCGGCGACGAGGTGAAACGGCGGATCATGCTCGGCACCTACGCGCTGTCGGCAGGGTACTACGAGGCCTATTACGGCCAGGCCCAGAAGGTCCGAACGCTCGTGATCCGGGACTTCGAGTCGGCGTTCGAGCGGTTCGACCTGCTCCTCGGGCCCACCTCGCCGACCACGGCGTTCCGGATCGGCGAGAAGGCCGGGGACCCGCTGGCGATGTACCTGTCCGACATCTTCACGATCCCG
>JBQGDK010000088.1:0-2936 GCA_052039025.1 Actinomycetota bacterium | reverse complement strand
AGGAACTCCTCGCGACCCTGCCGAAGGGCCCGCTCGGCCGCCGGTGCATCCCCGGCAAGGAGCTCGACGATTCCCAGAGCCAGGAAGTTCGCGGCCGCCCATCCCGGCCGTCCCATCTCCAGGTACAGCACCCTCGAGCGTTCGAGCTGCCCCCTCGCTTCGTCGAACCTGCCCGCCATGCCGAGAAGGTTGGCGGTTCTCCCCTCGAACTCCGTGCTGCGGCCGGGCGAGGCCTCGACGAGCTTCGCGAATCTCTCGAGCGCCTCGGGCACGGGAAGCGGGCCGAACGTGTAGGCCACGCCGAGCATGTCGTGGGCGAGATCCCGCTCCCCCATATCCCCGGCGAGCCGCGCATGCTCCGCGGCGCGGAGGGCGTCATCCGCCATCTCGGAGTATCTCGCCGCCAGCCACGGGGCGGTCGACCGGAGCCGGTACGCTCGGGCCAAACCCAGGTCGTCGTCGGCCTGCTCGAACACCGGGATCAGCTCGTTGGCGACCCTGGTCGCCTCCTCTCCGGTGCCCTCGGGATCGGTGTAGACGCGGAGCATCACCTCGCCCACCCGGGCGTGCGCAAGGATCAGCGGTTCCCCGGCGGCGCCTGCTCCTTCGATCGCCTCGGCCAGGACGCGGGTTCCCTCCTCGAATGATCCCGACTCGACCAGGATCCACCCGAGCTGAGGCAGGAAGGCCAGGCGTTCCGGGTGCCTCGAGGGCAGGACCGACACCGCACGCCTGAGGAGATTGGCGGCAGCACCCATGTCTCCCCGGGCGAACGCGCGTCGCGAGGCAGCCGCCAGGTGCCTCGCCGCCCGCCGCCCGAGCGCACCAGCCCGCTGGTCCTCGAACCCGAGTTCCACGTGGTACCGGCAGGCCTGCTCGAGGTGATACCCGACGATCTCCTCCTGCTCCTCCACTCGCGCGCCGGCCACTCCCTCGAGCCAGTCGGCGAACCGCTCGTGCAGGGCCGCGCGCAGCTCCTTCGGCGTGCTCTCGTAGGCCGCGTCGCGGATGAGCTGGTGGCGGAACCGGAAGGCGTCCTCCCCCGGGAGCGTGGTCCGATCCGGGCGGAGGAGCTCCTTCCGCACCAACGCCATCAGGTGGCCGGGGGCGGCGGCGCGATCCTCCCCCGAGGACAGCGCCGCGACCGCCCCTCGGTAGAAGACCTTCCCTATCACCGAGGCGCACTGGATCACCGACCGCTCGTCGGCCGACAGCCGGTCGAGCCGCGCGGCCAGTAGGGCGGCGATCGTCGGCGGGATGCGGATCTCTGAGAGGTCACCATTCCCCACCCACGTGCCGTCCCGCTGGACAAGAAGTCCATCGTCGATCAACATCGAGACCACCTGCTCCACGAACAGCGGGGTCCCCTCCGCAGCCTCGAGGATGCTCCGGCGCACCTCGTGGCCGACCCCGACCTCACCCAGCAGGTTCGCCAGAAGTCGCTCGCCGTCCTCGTCGGGTAACGGCCCGAGGACCATCGACGAGGCGTACTGTTTGCCGCCTGCCCACCCCGGACGAACGTCGAGAAGGTCGGGCCGCGCCGGACACACGATCATCATCGGTGCGTCCCGGGTCCATTCGGCCACGTACTCGACCAGGTCGAGGAAGGTGGCCTCTCCCCAGTGGATGTCGTCGAAGACGACGACCAGGGGCCCGGCCCGCGCCAGGGCCTCGAGGAAGCGGCGGATGGCCCACAGGGTCTCCTCGGCCGCGGCCTCCCCCTCCGCCAACCCCAACAGCTGGCCGATCCGCGCGCAGATCAACGAGCCGTGCTCCTCGCCCTCAACCAGCGCGCAGACCTTACCCTCGGTCTCGGCGGGGTCCTCGAAGTCGGCGATGCCAGCGGCTTGCTTCAGCACCTCGACCACGGGATAGAACGTGATCCCCTCACCGTACGGGAGGCATCGGCCCCGGAGCACCCGGGCGTCGGGGTCGGGCAGGTGCGCCAGGAACTCCTCGACCAGCCGGGACTTCCCCACGCCGGCCGGCCCCAGGACGGTGAACAGGTAGCACGCCCGCTCCGTGACCGCACGCTCGTACGCCTCACGGAGGAGCCGGAACTCATCCTCTCGACCGACCAGCGGCGAGTCGAGCCGGCGAGCGAAGGCCGGGGCCGTGGGGTGGACCTCCCCGAGGAGGAACGCCGGAACTGCCTCGATCTTGCCTTTCAGCGTCAGGGGTTCGGTGGGCTCGGCAGCCACAGCATCCCGGACCAGCTCGAAGGTTGAACGGCCGATCAGGATCTCGCCGGGCGGCGCTCCCTGCTCCAGTCGCGCCGCCACGTTCACGGCGTCACCGGTCACCAGGGCCTGTCCGGCAGACGGGTCGCCGGCCACCACTTCCCCGGTGTTGACCCCGATCCGCACCTGGAAGGTGGTGCCGAGATCCCGCTCCACCTCCTTGCTCAGCGCCGCGACCCCTTCGCGAATCTCCGCCGCCGCCCGGCAGGCGCGAAGCGCGTCGTCCTCGTGCACCTTGGGGATCCCGAACACGGCCATCACCGCGTCGCCGATGAACTTCTCCACGGTCCCGCCGTGGCGCTCCACACACCCTCGGGCGACGTCAAAGTACCGGCCCATCACCTTCCGGAGCGACTCGGGGTCGAGGCGCTCCCCCAGCCCGGTCGAGCCGGTGACGTCGCAGAACAGCAGCGTCACGGTCTTCCGCGCCTCCGCGGGCGCCGCCGTCAACGGAGCGCCGCAGTGGGGGCAGTACGCGAACCCCTCGGAGCTCTGGCGCCCGCACTTCCCGCAGGTCGACACGGAGCGAGTCTAGAGGGGAAGGACACCTGCAAGGGGCGGGCCCGGCACCGACCGGGCCGGCACCTGCGAGAAGGTGAGCTCGGTCCCGTAGCCTCGTCGCCACCCCGGAGACGCTAGATTGGGCCCGCCATGGCGCGGGATGCCGAGCGCGTCGCCCTCGAGGTCCTGAAGGCC
>JBQGDK010000087.1:0-4011 GCA_052039025.1 Actinomycetota bacterium | reverse complement strand
ATCTTCACGGACCTGGCCGCGGGCCAGTTCGACGTGGTCATCTCTGGGGCGACGATCACCCCGGAGCGGGAGGAACAGGTCAACTTCTCCATCCCGTACTTCCGCTCCCTCCAGGCGCTCACCGTGCAGGAGGACTCCGGGATCGCCTCGTTCGACGACGTGGGGGAGGGCCACGTGGTGGCCGTCCAGTCCGGGACGACCGGCGAGCTGTGGGCGGAGGAGAACCTCCAGCCCCAGGGCGCCCAGATCCGGGCGTTCCCCGACTATCCACCGCTCTACAACGCGCTCGAGGCGGGACAGGTCGACGCGGTGGTCTTCGATGAGTCCTCCGCGGTGCCCGAGGTGGCCTCCCGACGGGGGATCGCACTGGTGGACACCGTGGACACCGACGAGGCGTACGGGATCGCTGTCGATCCGAACAACCCGGACCTGCTGGACGCGGTCAACGAGGCCCTCCAGGGCATGATCGACGACGGGACGTACGACGCGATCTACAGCTCGTTCCCGACCTGCCCTGAGGGCGCCCCGAAGTGCATGGTGGCCGGGGGGACGGTCACGGCCGCAGAGTAGCGGCCGGCGGATGACCGCCGGGCGAGGGAAGCCGGGGTGAGTGCTGCGGCGGAGGCTGGTGTCATGGAGCGGCCCCGGACGGCGCCGTGGTTCGGGGAGCAGACGGGAACGTCCCTGGCGACGCTCCTGTTCGGCGTCGCCGCCATCCTCATATCGATCGGGGGGTCGATGGCCCTGCTCCTCGCCGGGGGCCTGACCCCCTACCAGGAGGTCGTTGAGACCGTCACCAGCCCCACCCAGGGCCTGATCCTGTGGCTGGGCTTCGGGCTCGGCGGGGTGGCGCTGACGTTCGGCGCGTTCCTGTACGGCTCGATGCCCACCAAGGCGGCTCGGGAGTCCACGATCATCGGGGCCGCGCTGGGAGCTCAGGCCGCGCTGTTCTCCGTGATCTTTCTGCTCTTCCGGACCGGCGACATCGAGATCTTCATCCGGAACTTCTTCAACCTCGAGCAGCTCGAAGGGCTCGGGCCGGTGTTCTTCCGGGGGGCGATGAACACGGTGATCCTGGCGTTCGGGGCCGAGGCGCTCGGGATCATCATCGGCCTCAGCCTGGCCATGCTGGTCCTGTCGAAGCGCGCGGTGATCCGGGCGCCGGCTCGCGTCTACATCAACTTCTTCCGGGCCACGCCGCTGCTGTGGCAGCTCCTGTTCTTCTCCACGGTGATGGTCATCGGGTTCGGGCTGTTCCCTCGGGATCCCTATCCGGTCGCCATCATCATCCTGGGCCTCAACGCCGGGGGCTACAGCGCGGAGATCTTCCGGGCTGGGATCCAGTCCGTGGAGCGGGGTCAGCTGGAGGCGGCTCGGTCGCTGGGGATGTCCTACCTCCAGGCCATGCGGTACGCCATCCTGCCCCAGGCCATCAGGCGGGTGATCCCGCCCCTGACGAACGAGTTCGTCATCCTGATCAAGGACACCTCGCTGGTGGCCATCCTGGGTCTGACCTTCCTCCAGCGGGAGCTGCTGGCGGTCGGCAGGGACTCGGTCCTGGAGACGGGGAACTCGACCGCGTACCTGGGAACCGCCCTGGGGTACCTGGTCGTCACCCTCCCGATGATCCGCCTGGTGACGTGGCTGGAGCGGCGGCTGCGGAGCGGCCTGGTGGGGGTGGGGGCGTGAGCACGAACGGGCTGAACCGGGACGGGTCCCTGGTGCATCTGGAGGACATCCACAAGTGGTTCGGGAAGGCTCACGTCCTTCGAGGGGTCGACGTCACGGTTCAGCCGCGGGAGGTCGTGGTGGTGATCGGGCCGTCCGGATCCGGGAAATCGACCCTTCTGCGAACCATCAACATGCTGGAGGAGCCCACGTCGGGCCACGTCTGGTTCCAGGGGATCGACATCACCGACGTCCGCACCAACCTCGACCGCGTGCGGACGGAGATGGGCATCGTCTTCCAGCAGTTCAACCTCTTTCCCCACAAGACGGCCGCGGACAACATCACGCTGGCCCTTCGGAAGGTGAAGGGCGTCGGCGAGGAGCAGGCCCGGGAGGCCGCCGCTCAGGAGCTCCGCCACGTGGGCCTGGAGCAGAAAGCGAACGCGTATCCGAGCCAGCTGTCCGGAGGACAACAGCAACGCGTGGCCATCGCCCGCGCCCTGGCCATGCGACCGAAGCTGATGCTGTTCGACGAGGTGACCTCCGCCCTCGACCCCGAGCTGATCCAGGAGGTCCTCGACGTGATGAAGGCGCTTGCCTCCGAGGGGATGACCATGGTGGTGGTCACCCACGAGATGGGCTTCGCCAGGGAGGTGGGGAGCCGGCTGCTCTTCTTGGACCAGGGAAGTCTCCTCGAGGAGGGGGACCCTCGGGAGACCTTCGAGCGACCCCAGCATCCCCGGCTCCAGCAGTTCCTGCACAGGATCCTGTGAATCGATCGTCCCGAGGGTGAACGCGGATCGGTGCACGGGCGGGACGCTGGTCCTGGTCGAAGATGTCGACGGGCCCGCAGGACCTTTGGAGCCGCTCACGCCTTCCCCATACGCGAGCGTTGTCTACTCGGTCCTACGGACCCGCCAAGGGTTGGTCCCGAGCGACTTCGGTGTCCGGCGGTTGCGTCCGGCTCCCTCATCCGACCCGACCACCGGGCGAACCCGACGCTCGTGCCGTCCTCGGGTGCCTTCCGGCTCCCGCCGGTCCCTTCGGCCGCTCGGGACCGGCCGGAAAACTAGCAGGCGGTCGGCTCGAAGTCAACGACCCGGGAGATGTTGCGCCCCAACGGTTCCGAGACATCGACGCAGGTAGCGGCGGCGTTCTCACGGGCGAAAAAGACGGCGGACCGGGCAAGTTGTCCGACAAAAGTCACCGAAGGGCCTCCAGCAACGCGACCGCTGCCGGCGCCAGGACCAGCGCGGGGAGAAGGTTCGCCACCCGGACCTCACGGAGCGCCAGGAGCCGGAGCCCGATCCCGATGATCAGGATGCCGCCGACCGCCGACATCGCGGCGATCATCGCGTCGGAGAACGTGCCGGCCAGGGCCGAGGCAGACAGCGACAGCGCCCCCTGGTACACGAGGATCGTGATCACGGAGAACCCGACGCCCCAGCCGAGGGCCGAGGCGAACGCCAGGGCCGCGAACCCGTCGAGGAGGGACTTGATCGCCAGGAGCTGGTAGTCGCCGGTCAGCCCGTCCTGGATGGAGCCCAGGATCGTCAGGGGGCCCACGCAGAACACCAGCGAGGCGACCACGAACCCCTCGGTGAACCGGGACTGGCCCCGGCCGAACCGAGCCTTCAGAGCCTCGCCGGCCCGGTCCAGCCCCCGCTCGATCCGCAGGAGCTCGCCGATGACCCCACCGACCAGCACGCTGCCGAGGATCACCAGCACCGCCCCCCGGCTGACGTCGGCGAGGGGAGGGCGGAACGCCTCAAGCCCCTGGGCCACGCCCAACACCAGCGTGAACAGGCCCAGCCCGTGCAGCACGGTCTCCCGGATCCGCTCGGGGAGGCGGCTACCGAGCAGCGTGCCGAGGGCCGTCCCGACCAGGACGGCCGCCGCGTTGATCAGGGTCCCGGTCACGGGTCGCGGATCGATACGGTCAACGAGGCGGTGGCCACCAGGTCGTCGCCGTCGCCGGTGACCCGAAGGTCCCACACGGCCACCCGCCGTCCCACCCGGACCGGGACGCCGATGCAGGTCACGTGTCCCTCGGAAACCGATCGGAGGTGGTTCACGGAGATCTGGATCCCGGCGACCGTGCGGTCGAGACCGACGGCCACGGCGGTGCCGAAGGACCCGACGGTCTCGCAGAGGGTCGCGGTGGCGCCGCCGTGGAGGACGCCGTACACCTGCTCGTTCCCAGCCACCGGCATGCGGGCCACGAGCCGCTCGGCCCCGATCTCGAGCCACTCGATCCCCATGCGCTCCATGAGCGTCCCGCGCATGGCCTCGTTGGCCATCTCCACAGCTCGGTCGGGATCCACGCCCCCGGGCAGGGTGTCG
>JBQGDK010000086.1:0-5213 GCA_052039025.1 Actinomycetota bacterium | reverse complement strand
CTCCCCGGCCAGCGTGGCATCGACGGGCGCGTAGTGGGTGAGCGCGATGCGCCTGTCCGCGCTACCCGCCGCGAGCCGGGTCAGGGCGTCCTCCAGCCCCGCGGCCAGCGCCTCGGTGTGTCCCACGAACGCCTTCATCTCTGGCTCGCCGAACGCGGACGCCGATGCGCCGACGAAGCCGCCGCCGAAGCCCTTCGTGCCGGCGATCCCCAGACGGACACCGTCGAGCTCCAGCACCGTGCCCTCGCCCTCGAGGACCAGGACGCCGGCGTCCTCGAGGTGCTCGCGGATCCGGGCCTCGTGGCCCGAGTGATGATCGTGGTTCCCGAGCACCGCGACGACGGGGACGTCGAGGTCAACGAGCTCCGCGGCGACGATGCGCCCCTCCTCCTCGGTCCCCCGGCGGGTGAGGTCGCCGGCCAGCAGCAGGACGTCGGCGCGGTCGGGGAGGTCCTCGAACCGGGGCCGGATCGTCCCCACCGAGTCGGGTCCGGCGTGGAGGTCGCCGACCGCGGCGACCCGGGTCACGACACCGGCTCCGACGGTCCGGGCGGCTGGTTCTCGGTCACCGAGAGCTGGGTCACGACCTGGAAGTCCGGACACACCTCTCCGACCACCCGCTCAACGGCCTCCCGCCGCTCGGCGGTGGCCACGGCGCCGGCGAGGAACACGCGGCCGCCCGCGATCCGCACGTCGAGCTCGAGCTCGCCGGTGCGGGGGTCCATGGCCAGCGCCTCCTGGATGCGAGCCACCAGGTACTCGGGGGGCTGACCGCTCACGCCGCCACCTCGCGGCGGGCCGCGGCGAGGACGTCCTCGACCACGTGGTTCGGGATGATCTGGTCGTTCGAACGGGCGTAGAAGAGGAGGCTGAGGACCCGCAGCGGCCCGTGCTGGCGGGCCCGGCGCACCAGATAGGCCCAGTCGAGGCCGTCACGGCGAAGCAGGGCCAGCGCGTCGAACCAGTGCCGGGGGCTGTGCTCCTTGTGGACCAGCGCCTTGATCACGACGAGGTCCTCGGCCGGGATCACCGGGAGCCGACAGCCCTCGACCTCGGCGTGCCGGGCCCGGCCGGCCATCTCATCGTCGAGGAAGACCCCGCCGGAGGAGACGAAGATCACATCGACCAGGACGCGGTCCTTGAGGGCCTTGAACAGCCACCCGGGATCCGTCTCCTGGGTCCGGAAGCCGGCGGTCGCCAGTGCCTCCAGCGTGGCCCGGGCGTCCGCCGGGCGGACGAACACGTCGATGTCGTGGGTCCACCGCGGTCGGCCGAGCGCGGCCGAGGCCAGCCCCCCCATGAACACGTGGGGGATGCCGCTCCGAGCCAGCATGGCCGCGGTCTCCTCGAGCACGGCGAAGAACGTGGCGTCGTCGACCTCGACCTGGCCCTCCCACAGGGCCTCCTGGGTCGCTTCGCTCATCCAGGGTGCTGGTACCCATCCGGGCGGGGCGGAAACGGAGGGCGCGTACACTCGCTCGAGTGTTCGATAGAGTCCGGCTCGTGCTGGCGGCCCTGCTGGTCGGCTGCTCCGCGGCGGAGACGACGACGCCGGCGCCCCGGGCCACCGGGCTCGAGTGGGCCGCGCTGGCGACGATGCCGACCCCGAGGACCGAGGTCGCCGCGGGGGTCGCCGCCGGGCGGATCGTGGTCGTCGGCGGGTTCGCCCCAGAGGGGACCGTGGCCACGGTCGAGGTCTACGACATCGCGGCGGACACGTGGAGCCCCGGCCCGGACCTCCCGGTGGCCGTCAATCACGCCATGGCGGCCTCGTTCGGGGACGAGGTCCACGTGTTCGGGGGGACGCTCGGGGACGGCGGGATCAGCGACGCCGCGTTCGCGCTCCGGGACGGCCGGTGGGACGCGCTCCCGGCGATGCCCGAGCCCCGCACCGCCGGCGGCGTCGCGGTCGCCGGCGGGCTGGTCTACGTCGTCGGAGGCGTGGGGCCCCAGGGCGTGGCCGAGCGCACCATGGTCTTCGACCCCGAAACCGGCCGGTGGTCGGTGACCGAGGGCCTCGGGAGGCCGCGGGAGCACATGGGGGTGGCCGCGTTCGGCGACCGCGTGTACGCCGTGGGCGGCCGGGCCGGGAGCCTGGCGGGATTCGGCGACACCGAGGTCCTCGATTCCGGCAGCGGCTCATGGTCGCCGCTGCCGGACCTCCCGACGCCGCGCGGCGGGATGGCCGCAGCGGCGACTATGAACGGCTTCGTGGTGGCCGCCGGCGGCGAGGAGGAGGGCGGCACGTTCGACGAGGTCGAGGCGTTCGACGTCGAGCGGGAGCGGTGGCTGGCGCTGCCGCCGATGCCCACGGCGAGACACGGGGTCGGCGTGGTCGGGGTCGGGACCACCGTGTACGTCATCGCCGGCGGCATCGACCCGGGCCTGTCGTTCTCCGGCGCGGTCGAGGCCATCGACCTCGCACCCCTTCGTTGACAAGAGGAGGTTCCATGGACGTGTTCGAGGCCGCCCGGACCGTGCTGGCGGTCCGGGAGTACCGGGACGACCCGATCCCCGAGGAGACGATCCGCCGGATCGTCGAGGCAGCCCGGCTGACGGGGAGCTCGCAGAACGGCCAGCCGTGGCACTTCGTCGTGGTCACCGACGGGGACACGCTCCGTCGGATCGGGAGTGCGATCCCGCACGGGCGCTACACCGCCGACGCCCCACTGGCCATCGCGGTCGCGGTGGAGCGACACAACCGGTTCGGGCTCTCGGACGCCAGCCGGGCGATCCAGACGATGGTCCTGACGGCCTGGGAGGAGGGCGTCGGATCGAACTGGACGGGCTTCACCGGGATGGAGGAGGTGCGCACGATCCTGGAGATCCCCCGCGAGTACGACGTGATAGCCGTGGTCCCGTTCGGCTATCCGACCCGGGATCTCGGGAGGGGGCGGAAGAGACGGAAGCCGCTCGGCCAGGTGGCCAGTCGGGACAGCTTCGGCCGGCCGCTCTGACCGGCGGGGGTCACCCCCGGTCCGATCGAGCGACGCTGCGCAGCGGAGGGGAGGGGGGGCCGGCCACGATCGAGCGCGGCCACAGCCTCCGAACCCGGACGACGTTGATCTCGGCACCGGCCAGGGTGATCTGTGCCGCCAGGGAGGTCCACACGAGGAGCCCGAACGTGACGCCGAACAACCCGTAGAGCTCGGAGGCGCTCCGGATCCACCGACCCAGCACTAACGAGCCGACGACCTGAAGCACGACCCACACCGCCCCCGCGGCCGCCGCGCCCGGTGCGACCTCACCCCACCTCAGCTCGCGGCCCGTGAGCGTCCGGTAGGCCACCAGCAGCATGGCCACGGCGATCGCGTACGAGATCCCGAGGCCGACGAATCGGGAGAGATCGGAGAACCCCAGGATCGTCACGAGCGCCGGGAGGACGGCCGATGCCAGGACGATCACGCCCAGCACCACGATCGCGAGGAGGCTCCGCAGTCGCGAGCGGAGGAAGTCGGGGCGGCGATCGACCGCCACGTCCCAGAGATCGTTGAACGCCAGCTGCACGGACTGCATGACGCCCAGCCCACCCCAGAGCGCCACCAGCAGCCCCACCGCGATCGCGACGAAGTCCCCCGTGGTCGGTTGGATGTTCCGCACCAGATACTCCCCCGCCACCCCGAACACATCGACGATCGCGTCGAGCACGCGCTGTTCGGCCGCCGTTCCCCCAAGGACGATCTTGGCCAGCGACACCGCGACCAGGAACAGCGGAAGGATCGAGAGGTAGCCGTAGAAGGCGATCATCGCGGCGAAGGACCCGCAGCGGTCGCGACCGTACTGGAGGCCGACGGCGATGGGGAACCCGAGCCATGTCCGCTGCTGATAGCGGTCCAGCCGATCGAGCCACGCCCACGTGCGCCCCGGCCGCCCCCGAGGCACCGCTTCAGGCCTTGGGGAGGGCCGCCGGAACGCCCGGCCGTCCGCGGTCGAAGACGCCCGCAGCACGGAGCTTCCCCACGATCTCGACGGCGATGCTCGTGACCGGAGCGGCCAGAGTGACGCCGATGAGGCCGGCCACCATCCCGCCGAGGATCGTCACGAGTAGGACGACCAGCGGGTGGAGCCGGAGCTCCACCCCGACCGCGAGCGGCGTCACCAGGCTCTCGACGACAGCGTTCGCGAGGATCACCACGCCCAGGACCAGAAGCGCGTCGGAGATTCCTCCCGAGCCCAGCGCGAGGAGCACCGCATACGCGCCGGCGATGATCGCCCCGAGGTACGGGATGAACGAGGTGAAGAAGGTCACGAGGGCGATGCTCGCGGGAAGCGGGACCCCCACCAGGACCGTTCCCACGAGCACGGTGACCGCGCTGGACAGGCCGACCAGCGCCTTCCCCCGGAAGTAGGCGCGTATCGCCCGGGCCGAATCGCCGAGCAGGGTGGTCGCCACCACCCCCGAGGCACGCTCCTGCAGCCAGTCGAAGATCGAATGGGCGTCCTTCAGGATGAAGAACAGGATGTTCACGGCGATGAACATGCCCACCAGGAACGACGCAGCGCTGCTCAGCCCGCCGAGGAT
Organism: Actinomycetota bacterium; assembly: GCA_052039025.1. Taxonomy (GTDB): domain Bacteria; phylum Actinomycetota; class UBA4738; order UBA4738; family CALAEC01; genus CALAEC01. Next base: position 691 of record JBQGDK010000086.1, on the reverse strand, counting down.
GGCGGCCATCAACCCTCCGCTCAGGAGCGTCGGCGAGGCCTCGACCTGCTCCTTGATCCGGGACGGCAGATCCTCGGCGAACCCCAGCCGGGCGAGGCCCTGTTCCAGCTCATCGATGCCGGCCTGGATCTGCCGACCGATCTCCTCGGCCTGATCGACGATCCCGGTTACGACCAGGACCAGGATCCCGGCGGAGATGGCCAGGAGCAGGAGCATGACGATCAGGGTCCCCAGCCACCTGGGCACCCTCAGCTTCTGGAGCCAGTCGACCAGCGGAACGAGGATCGCCCCGAGGACGACGGCGACGAGGAGGGGGATGGTCACGTCTCGGGTGGCCGCGAACAGCACGGCACCCAGACCGATGGCGCCGGCGATGCCCAGCAGGTACCAGCTGGTCAGCCCGGCGGTCCGGATCCAGGCCCGCACCTCGCCCCCCGGATCGGAGGGCTCGGACCGTCCGTCGGGGTCGGTCACTCGGCCTCCCCGTACCGTTCGGCTCTCGATCGCCCGTCGACGGGCGGCCGCTTCACGCCATCACGGTACAGGGCCAGCAACCGTGGGACCGGGCGGCCCCGTCGCTTCGTCAGGTTCCCAGCAGCTTGGCCTTGGCCGCGCTGAACTCCTCGTCGGTCAGGACGCCCTGGGCGTGCAGGTCGGCCAGCCTCTTCAGCTCCCCGGTGACATCCGGTGC
>JBQGDK010000085.1:0-1774 GCA_052039025.1 Actinomycetota bacterium | reverse complement strand
TCGCGGGAAGGGCGGACAGCATCGTGAAGGTTCTGATCATCGCCGTCACGGCCTCGCGACGGGTCGGGGTCGCCTCGGACATCGAAGCATTGACCACCGCCGGTGCGGACGTGACGTTGCTGACCTCGCGCGTGGACGCCTGGCCGGGACTGGACCCGCGGGTGCGCGTCGTCGACCTGGCGGAGGCCGAGGGGCGGATGCCTCTGGTGTCGTTGCTGAGGCAGGGGTCGACGGCGGCCCGCAGGCTGCCACGCAGACTGCCGAGCAGTCTGCCGGGGGGCCGCCGCGCTGAGACGGGCGCGGCCCGGCCCGACCGCTCCCCCGAGCCGGCACCCGTGCCGGCCGGAACGCCCGCCGACTCGGGGCAGGCGCCGGACGGGGCGGTGGCGAGCCGGCCCCCCTCGCGCGCGACGGAGGGCGTCTCGGGCGCGTCCCGGCCCCGGGAGCTGGCGCGTCGGGTGTACCGGGGCGTTCGCCCCTGGCTGCTGTGGCGCGCAGCACGGCGATCGGTGCTCCCGGCCCTGGACATCGGCTCGATGGACCTGGTGCTCGTGGCCGACGCCCAGGCGGTCCCGATCGGGTGGCACGTCGCTCGAGCCCACCCGCACACGGAGGTTGCGTTCGCACTCGACCGCGCTCGGCTCGCACCGGGGGTCGGTCCGACGATGCCGTACGGTGGGCGCGGCCCCCGCGACGAGGCCGTCGCCGAGCGAGGAGAGGAGTCGCGCTCGTGAAGGGCTCGCCCACTGTCGCACTGGACGACGACTTCCTCGGCCAGGTGCACGTGTACGAGAAGCACCGGATCGGCCTCCCCCGCATGCGGCCCTACTTCCGGGAGCTGTGGCGGCGCCGGGAGTTCGCGGTCGAGCTGTCCAGGAGCACGCTGCGGGCGCAGAACTTCAACACGGTGTTCGGCCAGATGTGGCTGGTGCTCAACCCGTTGCTGCTGGGTGCTGTCTACTACGTCCTCGTCGCCATCATCAGGGGCAACCCCCGCGGCATCGACTTCCTCGCCCACCTGCTCGGTGGGTTGTTCATCTTCTACTTCATCTCCGGGTCGATCCTGACGGGGACGAACTCGGTCGTCGGCGGCGGGCGCCTGATCCTCAACACGTCCTTCCCCCGCATCCTGCTGCCCGCCTCCGCCACCCTCACAGCCTTCCTGCGGTTCCTCCCCACCCTGCCGATCTACGCGGTCGTCCACATCGCCGCCGGACTGCCCTTCTCGTGGGCGATGCTGTGGGTTCCCGTGCTGTTCGTGCTCTACGCGCTCTTCGCGCACGGCGTTGCGGCGTTCTTCGCCACGTTGCAGGTGTACTTCCGGGACACGGCGAACTTCCTGCCCTACCTGGTGCGCATCTGGCTCTACCTGTCGCCGATCCTGTGGACGCTGGACGACGTCAGCGGCGTGGGCGTCAAGATCCACCAGTTCCTCGTGCTCAACCCGCTCTACCCCATGCTGGGGGCCTGGCAGGACATCATGGAGCACGGGCACGCACCCCGGCCCTCCTTCCTGCTCGGGACGCTCGCCTGGGCGGTCGGAGCGACCGTCGTCGGCGGTCTGTTCTTCATCTCGAGGGAGCGTGAGTTCGCTGTCCGTCTCTGAGCGGGCGAAGAAGGGTCTCTCGGACGGTTCGCGGGTGGGGGGCCCGGCCGTCAAGGTGGAGGACCTGTCCGTGACCTACCGGACGTCCGTGGAGAAGCGCCCCACCCTCCGCGGGGCCATCATGCGGGCCGGGCGCGGCCGGCGGACCATCCGGACGATCGAGGCCGT
>JBQGDK010000084.1:0-3443 GCA_052039025.1 Actinomycetota bacterium | reverse complement strand
GCGGCCGGGGCCCGGCTCGTCCTGGCCGGGGACGGGAGGGAGTGGGCGCTCGACCGGGACCGGTCGGTGATCGGGCGGCTGACCGGGTCCGAGATCGAGGTCGACGACCCCGGCGCCAGCCGGCGGCACGCGGAGATCCGGCGCCACGGCGACGAGTACGTCGTCGTCGACCTCGGGTCGACGAACGGCACGCTTGTGAACGACAACCCGGTCTCCGAGGCCACGCTGGAGGACGGCGACCGCATCACGATCGGCCGCACCGTCCTTCAGTTCCGGAGGCGCTAGTGCCTCCGTTCGTCCTCACCGTGCTGAAGATCGTGCTGCTCCTGCTCCTCTACTTCTTCGTGTGGCGGGCCGTGCGGGCCGTGGTCCTCGACCTCTACGGCGGGCGCGTGGCCGAGCGCCGGCCCCGGGCCGAGCCCAAGCAGAAGCGGGGCCGCGCCCGGGGCGCGCCGTCCAAGGTCATGGTCCTCGACGCCGAGGGGAGCCGAGTCGCTACCCACCGCCTGGCCGGGACCGTGCAGATCGGCCGGGGGAACCAGTGCGACATCCGGCCCGACGACACCTACGTCTCCCAGGTCCACGCCCGGATCTCGAACCGGAACGGGGCCTGGGTGGTCGAAGATCTCGGATCGACGAACGGCACGTACCTGAACCAGCGGAAGGTCACCGGGCCGACCGGCATCTCGCCCGGCGATCGGATCCGCGTCGGGAAGACGGTCCTGGAGGTCCGTCGATGAGGTTCGTGGTCGGCGCGCGAACCGACGTGGGGAAGGTCCGTCAGGGCAACGAGGACGCCTACATGGTCCACGAGCCGCTCTTCGCCGTGGCCGACGGGATGGGCGGGCACCAGGGGGGCGAGGTGGCATCGAAGCTCGCCCTGGACGCGCTCCGCGAGGCCACCGACGGCGTGGCCCTGGCCCAGGCGGTCCAGGACGCGAACCGCGCGGTGTTCGATCGTGCCGGGGAGGACCCGGGGCTCGCCGGCATGGGGACCACGCTCACGGCGGTCCTGGCCCACGGGGACACGTTCCGGCTCGCCCACGTGGGCGACTCCCGTGCCTACCTCCTGCGCGACGGCGATCTCCAGCGGATCACCACCGACCACACGGTGGTCGAGGGCCTGGTGGAGAAGGGGGAGCTGACCCCGGAAGAGGCATCGATCCATCCCCAGCGCAGCATCCTCACCCGAGCCATCGGGGTCGATGGCGAGGTCCAGGTCGACCAGGCCTCGATCCAGGTCCGGCCCGGCGACCGGCTCCTCCTGTGCAGCGACGGACTCACCGGGATGATCGAGGACGACGACATCCTCCGGATCCTGGGGGACCGTCGCCATCCCCAGGCCGCCGCCGACGCCCTCGTCGACGCGGCGAACGAGGCCGGGGGACAGGACAACATCACCGCGGTGGTGATCGACGTGGCCGGCCCCGACCCGCACGCCCAGGCCGCCCCCACCGAGACAGCGGCCCGGGGGTCCCGCCGGACCGAGCGCCTCGACGCCGACGGCGGGCCACTGCGGCCCTGGAAGGCGCTCGTGTGGGCGCTAGCGGTGGTGGTGCTCCTGACCGTCGGTCTCTTCGCGGTCAAGCGGCTGTTCGTCGATCGGCAGTGGTTCGTGGGGGCCCAGGACGGGTACGTCGCGCTGTTCCGAGGGATCCCGGCGGAGCCCCTGGGCTTCGACCTGGGCACGCTGGTCGAGGAGACCGCGATCCCCGCGGACCAGGCGATGGAGCTGACGGAGTACCGGGATCTCGAGGAGGGGATCACCGCGGACAGCGAGGAAGAGGCCCGTTCGATCATCGATCAGATCGAGCTCGACGTGGAGGCCCTCCGGCCGCCCGGGACGCCGTGAGCGCGGCCATGCCCGACCTCCGGTCGGGCCGGGCTCGGCGGAACACCGAGCTGGCCCTCCTGATCCTGGCGATCGTGCTTGCCGTGGGGGCCTACGCGCTCGTCGGGCTGGGCCTGGAGGGCGAGGTGCCGGTCGGGCTGGCCGGCTACGGCATGCTGCTCGTGGGCGGGTACGTCTTCGCCCACCTCGTGGTGCGGTGGCTGGCCCCGCGCGCCGATCCGGTGTTCCTGCCGACGGCCGTGCTGCTGGCCGGGCTGGGGTTCGCCGTGATCTATCGGCTCGATCCCTCCCTGGCCGGCGCCCAGACGCTGTGGCTGCTGCTGGGGCTGGGCCTGTTCGCGCTCACTCTCGTGGTGATCCGCGACCATCGGCAGCTCGATCACTTCACGTACACGATCGGTCTGCTCGGCATCATCATGCTCCTGCTCCCCCTGGCGCCGGGGATCGGGCGGGAGGTGCGCGGGGCCCGTCTGTGGGTCGGGATCGGGCCGCTCCAGTTCCAGCCTGCCGAGATCGGCAAGGTGCTGCTGGTGATCTTCCTGGCCTCGTACCTCAACGCCAGGAAGGAGCTGCTGGCCGTGGCCACTCGGCGGCTGGGACCCCTGGCGCTTCCCGAGCCTCGCCACCTGGCGCCGCTCCTGGTCGCCTGGGGGCTGTCGCTGGTCGTCCTGTTCCTCGAGAAGGACCTGGGGTCATCACTCCTGTTCTTCGGGATCTTCGTCGTGATGCTGTGGGTCGCCACCGGCCGGGCCGCGTACCTCGTGCTCGGCGCGCTGCTGTTCGCCATCGGCGCGGCCTTCGGGTACGCGGCTTTCGAACACGTCCAGGACCGCGTGTCGGTGTGGGTGAATGTGTTCGACGAGCGGCTGATCCGCGACGAGGGCTTCCAGCTGGCGCAATCGTTGTTCGCCATGGCCACCGGGGGCATCGCCGGGACCGGGCTGGGGCTCGGCCAGCCGGGGTTCATCCCCGACGCCCACACCGACTTCGTGTTCTCCGCGATCGGCGAGGAGCTGGGGCTCCTGGGCACGATGGCGGTGCTCCTCCTGTTCGTCCTGCTCGTGTTCCGCGGCTACCGGGCCGCCGTGGGCTCGCCTGACGGCTTCGGGCAGCTCCTGGCGGCGGGGCTCTCCACGATCCTGGCCCTCCAGACGTTCGTGATCGTCGGGGGCGTGACCCGGCTGATCCCGCTGACCGGCATCACGCTGCCGTTCGTCTCCTACGGAGGCTCGAGCCTGGTGGCGAACATGGTGCTGCTGGCGCTCCTGATCCGCGTTTCCTCGGGGCCGCTGGGCCGACCGGCCGAGGAAGCCGAGAGCACGATGTTCGTCCGAGCCGCTCGGGAGCAAGGCACCTGATGGAGCGGCAGATCCGGCGACTGGCCATCGCCTTCCTGGTCCTGTTCGGGGCCATCGCGGCCAACCTGAGCTACATCCAGGTCGTCGCCGCCGACCGCATCGCCGGGAACAACGCGAACCGGCGGCTGCTGATCCAGGAGTACGAGGTGGACCGGGGGCGGATCGTCGCCGCCGATCACCGCACGGTGCTGGCCGACAGCGAGGCCACCGAGGGGGACCTCAAGTTCCAGCGG
>JBQGDK010000083.1:0-6710 GCA_052039025.1 Actinomycetota bacterium | reverse complement strand
CTGGTGGCGATCCTGTTCCTGGCGTTCCGGGCCGAGTCGGCGCTCGGGGCCATCACCTTCGACCTCCGCGATCTCGTCGGGATGGACCTGCCGGCGACGACGGCGCGGTGGCTCTTCCTGGCGTTCTTCGTGGCGTTCGCGGTGAAGGTCCCGCTGTTCCCGCTCCACACCTGGCTCCCCGACGCGCACACCGAGGCGCCCACGGCGGGGTCGGTGGTCCTGGCCGGCGTCCTGCTGAAGGTCGGCGCCTACGGCCTGATCCGGTTCAACCTCTCGCTGTTCCCCGACGCCTCCCGAACGTTCCGGGGCCTCGTGATCGCTCTCGCCGTGGTCGGCATCGTGTACGGGGCCGTGGTCGCGCTGATCCAGTCGGACATCAAACGCCTGGTGGCGTACTCGAGCGTGTCTCACCTCGGCTTCGTGGTCTTGGGCATCTTCGCCGGCACGCTCCAGGGGATGTCCGGCGGCGTGATCCAGATGGTGAACCACGGGCTATCCACCGGCGGCCTGTTCCTGGTGGTGGGGATGCTGTACGACCGCACCCACACCCGCGACCTCGGCCGGCTGGGCGGCCTGGCCCGCCGGACGCCCGTGCTGGCCGGCTTCTTCCTGATCGTGGCGCTGTCCTCGCTCGGGCTCCCGGGGCTCAACGGCTTCGTCGGCGAGTTCCTGATCCTGGTGGGCACCTTCGACGCGAGCCGTCTGCCGGCGGTGATCGGGGCCACCGGGGTGATCCTCTCGGCGATCTACCTCCTGTGGGCGTACCAGCGATCGATGCACGGCGATCTGCCGTCCGAGCTCGCCTCGACGCCCGACGTGTCCGGCCGGGAGTACGCGTTCATGGTCCCGATCGTGATCGCGATCGTCGCCATCGGGGTGTTTCCGAAACCACTGCTCGACCGGATCGAGCCGGCCGCCGACCGGCACGTCCGACCGATCGCGGTGGAGCCCGCGTCCGCGGACCCGGTCCAGGCGGTCGGGGGGGAGTGAGATGCCGATCGAGACCCCCGACCTGGCGCTGGCCCCGATCCTTCCCGAGCTGATCCTGGCCGGGGTGGCGATGCTCATCCTGGTGGTCGATGCCGCTCGACCCTCGAGGGGCGGGCGGATCATGGCGCTGGTGGCGGCGGTGGGCATCATCGCGGCGGCGGCGGTGGTGGTCCGACAGTGGCAGGTCCCGGCGAGCGAGGAGCTGACGGTGCTCGGCGGCACCGTGGCCGCGGATCGGTTCGCGCTCTTCTTCCGCCTGGTGATCCTGGGCTCCGCGGCGCTTGGGGTCCTCCTCGGCGCGCACTACCTGGAGCGCACCGGCGAGGGGCGCGGGGAGTTCTACGCGCTGCTTCTGTTCGCCGCCGCCGGGATGACCCTGCTGGCATCGGCCGCGGATCTGATCGTGGTCTTCCTGGCGCTGGAGATCCTCTCGCTGTCGCTGTACGTGCTGGCGGGGTTCTCGTGGCGCCGGCTCGCGTCCCAGGAGGCGAGCCTGAAGTACTTCCTGCTCGGCGCGTTCTCCTCGGCCTTCTTCCTGTACGGGATCGCCCTCGCCTACGGGGCGACCGGGACGACGAGCCTGGCCGGGATCGCCGACGCGCTGACCGGGCCCGGGGGATCCTCGGCCCTGGCGCTGGCCGCCGGCGGGCTGCTGCTGGTCGGGTTCTCGTTCAAGGTGGCCGCGGTCCCGTTCCACATGTGGACGCCCGACGTGTACCAGGGGGCCCCGAGCCCGGTCACCGGGTTCATGGCGGCCGGGACGAAGGTGGCCGGGTTCGCCGCCCTGATCCGGGTGACCACGGTCGCCCTGGGGCCCGTGTCGTGGGAGCTCATGCCGGTCATCGCGGGGATCTCCGCGCTGACGATGGTGGTGGGATCGATCCTGGCGATCGCCCAGGACGACGTGAAGCGGATGCTGGCGTACTCCTCGATCGCCCACGCGGGCTTCGTCCTGGTGGGCGTGACGGCCGGGAACCAGGAGGGGATCTCCGGCTCGATGTTCTACCTGGTCGCGTACGCGGCCATGATCCTCGGGGCGTTCGCCATCGTGATCGCGGTCTCCCGGATCGGGGAGGGATCCACGTCGCTCGGTTCCTACCGTGGACTGGCGAGACGGAACCCGGTGCTCGGCGGGCTCCTGGCGCTGTTCTTGCTGTCGCTGGCGGGGATCCCGCCGACCGCCGGATTCATCGCGAAGGTGTTGGTGTTCGAGGCGGCCGTCCGCGCGGGGTTGGAGGGCCTGGTCGTCGTGGCGGTCCTGACGAGCGTGGTCGCGGCCTTCTTCTACATCCGGCTGATCGTGCTGGCGTACATGGAGGATCCGGAGGAGGCCGAGCCGGTGCCCACGCAGCCGGCGCCCGGCGTGGCCCTCGGTGTCACGGCCGCGCTCACGTTGCTGCTGGGCGTGCTCCCCGGCCTCCTCCTCGATCCGCTGCAGAGCGCCGGGGTCCTCCGGTGGTGAGCGGCGGTAGCATCCGGGGCGTGGCCACGACCTGGCGCGACGTTCGGGCCCCGGACGACCGGCTCGAGGAGGATCTCCGGGCCCGGCTCGACGTGGTCGAAGCGGCGCTGACCGAGGCCGTGAGCTCCGAGGTCCCCCTGGTCGGCGAGGCCGCCGGTTACCTCCTGGCCGCGGGGGGCAAGCGGTTCCGGCCGATGCTGGTCCTTCTGGCCGGCCGGTTCGGCCACCCGAACGACCCCCGGCTGGTGCCGGCAGCCGTTGCCATCGAGCTCACGCATCTGGCCACCCTCTACCACGACGACGTCATCGACGAGGCCCACGATCGTCGGGGTGCCGCCTCCGCGAACGCGCGGTGGGACAACACGGTGGCCATCCTCACAGGAGACTTCCTGTTCGCCCGGGCCTCGCTGATCGCCTCGGACCTCGGCACCGAGGTGACCAGGCTCCTGGCTCGGACCATCGCCGAGGTGTGCGAGGGTCAGATTCGCGAGGTCCAGATCATGGGCCGCCTCGACACCGAGGAGGCCCGGTACCTCGACGTGATCCGGCGGAAGACCGCCTCGCTGATCGGGACGTCGTGCCGGCTCGGCGGGCTGGTGTCCGGGGCGAGCCCCGAGGTGGTGGACCGGCTCGAGCGGTTCGGCCGGGCCCTGGGGACGGCGTTCCAGCTCTCGGACGACATCATGGACGTCACGGCGGATCGAGGGGTCCTCGGCAAGGAGCCGGGCGCCGATCTGCGGGAGGGCGTCTACACGCTTCCGGTGATCCACGCCCTGGGGGACTCCTCGCGGCGAGAGGAGCTCCGGGCGCTCCTGACGGCCGGCCCCCCCTCCGGCGAGCGGCTCCAGGCGGCCTTGGAGATCGTCCGCTCGGACGGCTCGCTCGACCGCTCCCGTGTCGCCGTGGCCGAGGCCGTGCGGTCGGCCCTGGACGAGGCCTCGGGCCTGCCGACGGGGCCCGCGGCGGAGGCCCTGGCCCACCTGTCCGGGTTCATCGCCGCCCGCTGTGGGGCGCCGCTCTGAGCCCCCGCTTCGCGAGGGCCCGAGGGCCCCTGGTAGAATCCGCGCTTGAGAAACCGTTCACAAAGTCGTGGAGGAGTACTTCCGCTCGTACGGGACGATCCTGGCCCTGGCCGCGGCCGGCGCGGGGCTCGTCGCGGTCGCCATCCTCCTGGCCCGGGCCCTGGCACCCCGCCGGCTTCTCCCCGAGAAGCTCACCACGTATGAGTGCGGGATCGACCCGGTCGGCGAGGGCTGGTCGCAGAGCCAGATCCGCTACTACATCTACGCCTTCCTGTTCGTCATCTTCGACGTGGAGAGCGTGTTCCTGTTCCCGTGGGCGGTGGTGTTCGAGCAGCTGGGGATGTACGCGGTGGTCTCGATGAGCATCTTCATCCTGATCCTGGGGGCCGGCCTCGTGTACGCCTGGCGGAAGGGGGTGCTCAGGTGGGCCTGATCGAGCGGACCCCGCTGGGGAGCATCCAGCCGGTGAAGTTCCTCCTGAACTGGGGCCGGCGGTACTCCCTGTGGGTGATGAACTTCGGGCTGGCCTGCTGCGCGATCGAGCTGATCGCCACCTCGACGTCGAAGCACGACTTCATCCGGCTCGGCGTCATCCCCTTCGCCCACGGCCCCCGGCAGGCCGATCTCCTGGTCGTGGCCGGAACCGTCACCGACAAGATGGCCCCGGCGCTGAAGCGCGTGTACGACCAGATCCCCGATCCGAAGTACACGATCTCGTTCGGGTCATGCTCGAACTGCGGCGGACCGTATTGGGATTCGTACTCGGTGACCAAGGGGGTCGACCAGATCATCCCGGTGGACGTCTACGTCCCCGGATGCCCTCCGCGGCCGGAGGCCCTGCTGCACGGCATCATCAAGCTGCAGGAGAAGATCGCGAACGAAGACATCCGGGAGAAGTGGAGTGGGAAGCTCACCGGGGCCCCTGCCCGCGGCTGAGCTCGTCCAGCGGCTCCGGGCCCGGTTCGGCCAGGACCTGCCGGAGACCTCGGACGCGCTCGACCAGGCCGTGGTCCGGGTCGTGCCGGAGCGGTACGTCGAGCTGATCCGCACCCTCCGGGACGACGCCGACTTCGCCTGCGACTTCGTCGACTTCGTCAGCGCCGTCGATCGGGGGGACGAGGGCTTCGATGTGATCGTCCAGCTGTGGTCCACGACCCGGCGCCATCAGGTCCGGGTCAAGGTGACCGCGGGGGCGGGGGAGCCGCGGGTGCCGACGATCTCGGACCTGTACCCGGGCGCGAACTGGCACGAGCGCGAGACGTGGGAGCTCTTCGGGATCGACTTCGAGGGCCATCCCCAGCTCGTGAAGCTGCTGCTCCCCGAGCAGTTCGAGGGCCATCCCCTGAGGAAGGACTTCGCGCTCACGACGAGGATGGCCAAACCGTGGCCGGGCGAGGAGACCACGGGGGAGGGCCCCCAGTGAGCTTCATCGACCAGCTGTTCTCGAACGTCTGGGTCGTCATGCTGGTCAAGGTCGGGATCGTGATGGTGTTCTTCCTGGTGGCCCCGCTCGGCATCGGCTACGCCGAGCACAAGATCCTGGCCCACATGCAGCACCGGCTTGGCCCGATGGAGGCCGGCCGGTTCCACGGGTGGGCTCAGCTGATCGCCGACGGCGTGAAGTTCGTCCAGAAGGAGGACGTTATCCCCAGGGCGGCCGACCGCTGGGTGTTCTCGCTGGCCCCGGCCGTCGTGCTCGTCCCCACGATCCTGGTGATCGTGGTGATCCCGTTCGGGCCGGACATCTGGGCGCTCGACCTCGACGTCGGGATCTTCTTCGTCATGGCGATCTCGGCGGTCTCGGTGATCGGCGTGCTGATGGCCGGATGGGCCTCGGCGAACAAGTTCTCCCTGATCGGCGCGGTCCGGGCCGCGGCCCAGCTGATCGCGTACGAGCTCCCGCTGATCCTGGCCGCGGTCTCGGTGGCCATGATCCCCGGCACCCTGTCGCTGGTCGGCATCGTGGAGGGCCAGCGGGACTTCGTGTGGTACGCGCTTGTCCAGCCGGCCGGCCTGGGCATCTTCGTCATCGCCTCGCTGGCCGAGCTCGTTCGGACCCCGTTCGACATGCCGATCGCCGACTCCGAGATCATCTTCGGGGCGTACACCGAGTACACGGGGCTGAAGTTCGCTTTCTTCCTGCTCGCCGAGTACGGCGGGATCGTGGTGCTCTCGGCGATCGCCTCTGTGCTGTATCTGGGGGGCTATCTGGCGCCGCCCGGGCTCGAGTTCATCCCTGCGCCGCTGTGGATGGCCGCGAAGATCGGGGCACTGTCGTTCCTGATCATCTGGCTCCGGGCCACGTATCCGCGACTCCGAGAGGACCAGCTCCAGCGGTTCTCGTGGATCGCGCTGATCCCCCTGGCGCTGGTGAACATCCTGGCCACGGCCGTGCTGAAGGTGGTGTTCTGATGGCCACCGAGACGCGACGGCCGGAGGAGGACGTGGCGAACGGCGACGCCCGGCGAGGGGGTCTTCCCGGGCTCGGACTCCTCAAGGGCCTACTGGTCACGCTCCGCCACCTCCTCTCCCGGTCGATCACGCAGCAGTACCCGCACGAGAAGCCCGACCTCCCGCCGCGGACCCGCGGCGTGATCGCGCTGAAGCCCGAGAACTGCACGGTTTGCTGGAAGTGCTCGCGGGAGTGCCCCGACTGGTGCATCTACATCGAGTCGCACAAGGAGACCCATCAGCCGGCGTCCGGCGGCCGGGCCCGATCGGCGAAGGTCCTCGACCGATTCGCCATCGACTACGCGCTGTGCATGTACTGCGGGATCTGCGTCGAGGTGTGCCCGTTCGATGCGCTGTTCTGGAGCCCGGAGTTCGAGTACGCCACGTACGGCATCCAGGAGCTGACCCACGAGAAGGAGCAGCTCTCGGACTGGACGTACACGGTCCTGCCGCCGCCCGAGCTCGAGGAGGGGGCCACCCCCGCTCCCGACGAGACCGAGACCGAGGTCCAGCCCCCCACCTCCGCCGAACCGGTCGCCTCCCCCCGCGCCACCCAGGCCGGTCCCGCTGAGGCGGCCTCGGCGTCCGCTTCGGGGACAAGAGGTGTCCCCTCCGCGACCGCCTCGGCCACTCCATCGGGGACGGCGGAGGCGACCCCGGAGGCAACACCTCTCGTTGCCGAAGGGGGAGCCGACGCCCCCCCAGTCGGTGTCTGGGTGGCGCCGGGGGAGGCGACCGGTTCGGCGGAGGTGGGGGGCTGGACCTCGGGCTCGGTCTCGTCGGGA
>JBQGDK010000082.1:0-2112 GCA_052039025.1 Actinomycetota bacterium | reverse complement strand
TCCACCTGCATCCCGCCGGCGCGCTGCGCTGGTACCTGATCGGAGGACGGACGCGGGATTGCTACGGGTGGGGGCAGCCGGTTCATACCGTGCTCGACGGAGAAGTAGTCCGTGCCGAGGACGGCGTGCCGGAACGCCAGTGGCTACACGTTGTGCGGGAGTCCTGGATGGCCCTGAGGAACGCGCTCGCGTTCGGCGTGGCCAGGGGCCGGCTCGACCCAGCTCGGCTCGCCGGGAACCACGTGATCGTGCGAACCGGGGACACGTACGCGGTCTACGCGCACCTCGCTCCCGGCAGCGTCGCCGTGGCGAGATGGCAGGAAGTTCACGCCGGCGAGGTGATCGGACGGGTCGGCCACACCGGGAACTCGACCGCCCCGCATCTGCATTTCCATCTGATGGATTCCCCGGACCCGCTCCGGGCGAGGGGCATCCCGTGCGCCTTCGCGGAGTACCTGGTGGAACGCGACGGGTGGGAGCGTGTGGAGCGCGGCATCCCTCAACGGCTTGAGCGTATCCACTCGATCCCTTAAAGCAACCACTTACCTTTCCTGCTTGAGCTTCGCGCTTGACCCGCTCGCAATCGGGCGCCGGGTGCCGGCGAACCCTCGTTCGAGGGAACACAGACAGACCCTGAATGGAGTTATGGCTGTCGGAGACGACGGAAGGCGCTGGTGGCCAGAGCTCACGTGGCTCTTCACGCCGTGGGACGAAGCCGTCCATCTTGAGGAGGCCCCCCGCGATGTGTTCCAACACCCGGCGGATACGAACCTTTTGAGCACGGTGAGTATTGGGCAGCGAACGCCGCCCGAGCCTGCCGGTTCCTGGTGGAGGTCCTGGCCGCCTCAGTACCGCGCCCCCGCCAAATCGCCGCAGAATGGAGCAACTCAATGCAGGCTGGTATCGAGGAGGTCGTCAAACTCCTTCCTGTTGGAGACTCGGCGTGAGGTGGGCGAACCCTTACAGCCAGATGACGGGGGAGGTTCTGCGTCTCACCGAGCCACCCGACGACGTCCCAACGCAGTCGAAGACACCGGCACCCCGGCTGATTCATGATCCGGTCGCTGCCCCTCGCCACGACTGATCCGCCACCTAGCCTGTCGCATCCCCGAGTTGTAGCGACACCTGGGGAGGTCCCACACCGCAAGTAGAAGGCGACGCATCCTGCCGCTTGACGTGGCTGTCGAGCGGGAAGGAGGCGCCGCCTTGACTCAAGATGATGCCCTGTTCCGGTTCCGGGTGCGGCTGTTGAGCCTGGCCCAGGAGGTGGGGGTCCGAGCGGCCTGCCGGGCCATGGGGGTCCACCACTCCACCTACTACCGGTGGAAGCGGCAGGCGGACCGGTTCGGGCTGGACATCCTCCGGCCCCGGGAGCGTCGAGCTCCCCGCATGCCCAACGCCACCCCCCAGCACGTAGAGCAGAAGGTCCTGGCCTTCGCCCTGGGCCACCCGGGGTTCGGACCGGGGAGGATCTCCGCCGAGCTGGCCAGGGCCAAGTGGGGAGGGGTCCGGATCTCCCCCAACGGGGTGTGGCGGTGTCTCCGCCGCCACGGGCTGTCCACCCGGGCCAAGCGCCTGGGACTGGTGGCCGGCTACGCCGCGCCCCCCGAGCCGGAGCGACCACCCAGGAGGTCCGAGCCCGAGCGCCACCTGGACGTCGAACGGCCTGGTGAGCTGGTGCAGATGGACTGCTTCTGCGTGGGGAGGCTGTCCGGGACCAAGGGCACGGTGTGGCAGTACACGGCCATCGACGTGGGCTCGGCGTGGTGCTGGGCGGAGCTCCACGTGACCCCCAGGAACCCCTCGGCCCGGTGGACCTCGCATCTGGCCCAGACCGTGGCCCGGGACCTGTCGGGGCGGGGATGGCGGCTGGAGGCGGTGATGTCCGACAACGCCTCGGAGTTCCGCTCGGAGGAGTTCCGGGCCGCTGCGGCCCGCCTGGGGGCCCGGCACGTGTTCATCCGGGCAGGGAGGCCTCAGACCAACGGGGCCGTGGAGCGAGTCCAGGAGACCATCCTGGAGGAATGCTGGAAGCCGGCCTTCGCTCGGTACCTGATCCCCAAGCAGACCGGACTCCGACTGGACCTGGAGCGCTACCTTCGCTACTACAAC
>JBQGDK010000081.1:0-7638 GCA_052039025.1 Actinomycetota bacterium | reverse complement strand
TCGCGCTCGGTGAGCGACTCGGCGCTTCGGTCGCGCTCCTTCGCCGTCGACAGCTCCTCGGCCAGAGCCACCACCAGCTCGGGGTCGATCACCATGTTCCCGTCGGCCACGAGCCGGATCGCCCGGATCAGGTGCTCTGCGTCCCGCGTCTTCAGCACGTACCCGCGGGCCCCGGCGCGGACCGCCTCGACCACGAAGTGGCGGTCGTCGTACGCCGTGAGCATCACGACCTTCGTAGCCCCGTCCTCCGAGGTGATCAGCCGGCACGCCTCGATCCCGTCCATCTCCGGCATGCGGATGTCGAGGACCGCGATGTCGGGCTTCGTCTCCCGCACCACCCTGACGATCTCGGCGCCGGTGGCGGCCTCGCCGAGGACCTTCAGCCCGCCGTCGGCCTCCATGGAGCGGCGGAGGCCCTGCCGGACCAGCGTGTGGTCGTCCCCGAGCACCACCCTGATGGCCACTCCACCTCCTCGGGTAAGCGCCATCCTAGCCGCCGCCCGCGACGCGACGGAAATCGGGCCGGGTAAGGTACCGGCATGGCCAGGACCCTGATCCTCGGCGGGGGCTTCGGTGGGATCGCCGCGGCGGTCCGCCTGCGGCAGCTCCGCCCCCACGACGAGGTCGTCCTGGTCGACCGGGCCGAGCGGTTCAGGATGGGTTTCCGGAAGAACGCCGGGATCGCCGGTGCCGGCGACACGGCCGAGGGGAGCCGGCCCCTGGCCGCCCTCGACCGGCACGGGATCCGGGTGGTCCGGGCCGACGTGACCGCGATCCACCCGGGGGGCCGTGCCGTCGAGATCGGCCCCCAGCGGATCGAGGCCGACGCGATGGTCGTGGCTCTCGGCGTCGAGCTCCACCCCGGGGCCGTCCCCGGCCTGGCCGACCACGGCATCAACGGGTACGACCCGGGCCAGGTGCCGGTCGGGGCCGAGGCCGTGGCCGCGGCGGGGAACGGACGGGTCGTGATCGGCATCTTCGGAGTGCCGTACAAGTGCCCCCCGGCGCCGTACGAGCTCGCGCTCCTGCTCCGGGACGCCCACCCCGACATCGAGCTCGTGGTGTTCACGCCCCAGCCGATGTCTCTGCCGGTCCTCGGGCCGGCCGGCTGCGAGGTGATCGAGGGGCTCCTCGGCCTTCGACGGATCGCGTTCCGCCCGAACGCCGCGGCCGAGCGGGTCGAGCGGGACCGGGTGGTCCTCCGGGACGGCGACGAGGTCCCGTTCGACGTGCTCCTGGCCATCCCGCCCCACCGATGCCCGCAGGTCGTCGTGGACGCCGGGCTCGCCGAGCCCGGGGGGTGGGTGAAGGTTGAGCCGGGGACGCTCGAGACCGGGGTCGAGGGCGTGTGGGCGGTCGGGGACTGCGTGGGGATCCCCCTGGCCACCGGTCAGCCGCTCCCGAAGGCGGGCGTGTTCGCCGAGCGGGAGGGCCTGGTGGTCGCGGAGAGGATCGCCGACACGCTCGCCGGCCAGGAGCCGTCCGCCACGTTCGACGGTGAGGGCCAGTGCTGGCTCGAGGTCGGTGGCGGTGAGGCCCGGGCGGTCCGGGGCCGCTTCCTGGCGCCGGGCGGGCCGGAGATCGAGCTCACCCCGGCCTCCCCGGCGCTGATCGAGGAGAAGGCCGCGTACGAGCGGGAGCGGCTCGAGACGTGGTTCGGCCCCGGTCAGAACACGTAGTACCAGTTGACGAACAGCACGGTCAGCAGCGTCAACAGGCCGGCCGACGCGGCGACCACGGCCTCGTGCACGCCCCGGCGCCGGAGGCCCAGGACCGCCCACGCCCACAGGATCGGGAACACCATGAGGAGGAAGCGGGGGAGCGACATGAACGGTCGGGGCAGGAACACGTACGAGATCGGCGCCGCCACCATGACCACCGCGTAGGCGGCGAAGACCGGCCGGGCCCGCATCACCACCCAGGCGACCGCCACCACCGAGGGGATCGCCACGAGCCAGTCGACGAGATGGTAGCCGCCGGGGTAGAAGCCCACGAACCGGAACGCCTCGACCGTCCCCCGGAACAGCGTGACGGGCGGGAACGACGTCTCCCGCTGCCAGTTCTCCTGCTGGGTGATCGGGGCCAGGGCATCGCCGGCCGAGGCCTGCCAGTACGCCAGGTACGCCAGGGCGCCCACCGCGGCGACCCCGGACCAGAGGAGGCCGGTCACCAGCGCCCGCGTAGCCCGGCGCTCCCGCCACTGGTGGATCGCCTCGATCGCCAGCGGGATCACCAGCAGGATCCCGAGGTTGCGGGTGGCCGAGGCTCCCGCGCCGGCCACCCCCGCCAGCCACCACCATCGCCGCCGGGCCGCCCACAGTGAGACCAGCGCCAGGAGGAGGAACAACGACTCGGAATACGGCGCGAGGAGGAAGAACGAGGTCGGGAACAGGGCCAGGTAGAGCACCGACCGGCGGGCCGTTCGCTCGTCGAACTCTCCGGCGGTGAGGAAGTACAGCGCCACCATCGAGCCGAACGTGGCCGCGTGCGATACGAGGAACCCCGCGGCCAGCGGGTGCCCGCCGAGGATCGGCGACAACCCCCGGATCAGGAGCGGGAACAGCGGGAAGAACACCGCGCTCCCGTCCCCGTCGACGTACCCTCCCGTGGCGATCCGCAGGAACCACAGGGCGTCGAACCGCTCCCACGCCGTCACGATGTTGTGCCACCCCGGCGTGACCTCGGAAGCCGGCCAGCCCGGCGGTCCGACGGCGTTGTCGATCGAAGGCAGGAGCGCCACGCCGGCCAGCGCGACCACCGAGAGGCCCACCCGGAGTGCGAGGAACACCCACAGGCAATAGCCGAGCCCGCGACGGATCCGGGCGCGCTCGTCCCCAGGTGCCTCATCCTCCGGCCGGGCCGCCGGGCGCTCGGCGGTCCTCACGCCGCCTCCAGCGCGGGGATGGGGGCCTGGTCGCGGGCCTGGGTCCGGAGCCACACTCCCACGGCGGCGATCAGCACGATTGCGCGGACCACCACGGCGAGCTCGAACGACCAGAGCGGCAGGCCGGGGCCCTGGCCGGTGAGCTCGGCGAAGAACTGGAAGCGGGTGACGAACACCGCCATGTCGGCCACCTCGAACGCCACGAACAGCCGGAGGCTCGGCATGACCGCGGCGAACCACGGCAGGAGCCACAGCCCGTACTGGGGTGAGTACACCTTGCTCGTCAGCAAGAAGGCCACGAGGAGCGGGAACCCGAACGTCCACGGCCGGAACCCGGGCCGGCGGGCCGCGGCCCGCCACAGAAGCACGGCCGACACCGCGAAGGCCGCCGCTGCCAGCAGGTTGAGGAGCGGCACGTGCCAGGTGTACCCGAACGGCCTCGCGCCGATGAACCACAGGCTGTCCCAGTCCGCGCCACGGGCCGAGTTGAACCGGAAGAACTCGGACCACCGCTCGAAGCCGAACGCGGCGAACGGGAGGTTCACCGCACCCCACACGACGACCATCGTTCCCACGAGGCGCCGGGCGTCGGCGGGGCGGCCCTGGCGCCACCGGCCCAGAGCGAAGGGGATCACCAGGAGGGCCGGGTACAGCTTCGCCGCTGTGCCCAACCCCAGCAGGACGCCGGCGGCCCCGTCCCGCCCCCGGAGGTGGGCCAGCGTGGCCGCCGTGGCCAGGGCCACCGCCAGCAGATCCCAGTTGACCAGGCCGTACACGAGGAGCGTCGGGGCGAGCGCGAACCACATCGCCCGGCGTCCGGCGATCCCGTGGAGCGCCCAGGCCGTGGCCGCCGCCGCCGCGGTGAGCACCGCCGCGTTCCACACGACGAACGACGCGTACGAGCCGGCCGGGATGGCCGCCACCCACATCGCCAGCCCCGTCAGGACCGGGTACTCGTTCTGCCCCTCGAGGTACGGCACCCGGTCCTCGTCGAGGCCCCGGTCCCGATCGCCCGAGGCGTACAGGGCCGCCACGTCCGAGTAGCACAGCAGGTTGTATTGGCGGCCGTCGTCCCAGGGTCCCAGGCACGGTGACTTCAGGAGGAAGCCGGCCGCCATGGTGACGATCGCAGCGGCCACCACCGGACCGGCCCTGGCGCGTTCGGGCACGTCCCGCATCATCGCACCCGCGTCGCCTACACTGCTCCCGGGATGCCGAGGGGGGTGAAGCTCGCGATCGCGGCGGCGGTGGCCGTCCCGATCGCCCTCGTTGCCGTGGCCGCGCTCAACGCGCCCGGCGCGAAGGACTATCACTTCCCCGAGGTCGTGATCGACGCCACCGTGCTCCCGGACGGGAGCGTCGAGCTCGACGAGCGCCGTACCTTCGACTTCCGAGGCGACTTCACCTTCGCCACGTTCACCGTGGCCTGGCCGTTCGAGCTGATCGAGGGGTTCGAGGTCACCGAGGACGGCCAGCCGCTCGCGGCGACCCCGACCCCGACCCCCGACGGCCTCAGCGCGACCTGGTCCTTCACGGCCAGCGACGAGCGGCGCACGTTCCGGATCCGGTACCGGGCCCTGTGCGCGGTCGACGCGTACGACGACGCCGCCCACCTCTACTGGCAGTTCGTGGGGACCGGCTGGGACAAGGAGACGGATCTCCTCCGGGTCACCACGCACCTGCCCGAGGCCGCCCGAGGCGGCGTTGACCGGCCCACGACGTGTCCCGCCGGGGTCGGCCTGGAGGGACTCCGGACCAGGCCGCTCCGCGACGGGGAGACGCTGGCCTGGGGTCACGGGCCGTTGGCCGGCGATGTCCGTATCCCCGATCCGCAGACCGTGGTGCTCACGGTCCGGGACCTCCAGCCGTTCACGTTCGTGGAGGGCTCGATCCTGTTCCCGGTCGAGGCCGTCCCGCTGGCCCCGATCGAGGCCGGCCCCGGCCGGGCCGGCGTGCTGGCCGAGGAGGGCCGGCTGGCGGAGGAGGCCAACGCCCTGCGGCGCCGCCATCGCCTCGAGACGGGGCTCGTCTGGGTGCTCCTGTTCGCGGTGCCGCTGTTCGCCGCGGCCATGGTCGTGGTGGCCAGCCGTCGCGACCGCGTCCCGGGCGTCCCGCGCTACCTCCAGGAGCCACCCGAGGACATCCACCCGGTGGACCTGGCGATGCTGTGGTCGGCGGCCGAAGGTCACCTCGAGCCGAAGAACGCCTACCGCGCCCAGATGCTCCACCTGGCCCGCACCCGGGCCATCGACATCCAGGCGGTGGGGCCGGTCTCCGATCCCGAGGACTTCATGCTCCGCCTGCGGGAGCGGCCGGACGGGGTCGACGGGGAATTCGTCGAGTTCCTGTTCGCCGGCGACGGGGACTCGGCCGTGTCGATGCGTTCGATCAAGAACCGAGGGCCCAGGAAGGCGGAGCTCACCGACTGGTGGACGAAGGCCGGCTCGCGCACGAAGCGGTACATCACCCAGATCGTGAAGGGGCGGACGCGGGCCGAGCGCACCGTCCTGACGATCGGGACGCTCGGTGCCGCGGCGTACGGCTGGTGGCGCTCCGTCGGCGCCCTGGAGGGCCCGGGGTTCTTCACCGGGCTGGTGGGGCCGTTCGCGTTCTCGCTGGTCGTGGTGGGCGTGGCCAGCCGGGTGATCGCCGGCCGGCTGATGCCGGCCCGCCTGCCGGCGAAGCTCCGCACCCGCGTGGCGAGGTGGTCCGCGTTCCGGCGGTTCCTGAAGGAGTTCTCCACGTTCGACGACGCCCCCGCGCTCGCGGTGATCGTGTGGGAGCACTACCTGGTGTACGCGGTGGCGCTCGGCGTAGCGGATCGCGTGGAGGAGCAGGTCCGCGAGCTGCTGCCGCCTGACGCGATCCCGGAGCCCTGGCCGGGGGCGCCGCACGGGATCGAGGGGTTCACGACCTACCGGCACTGGAGCGCGTCCAGCCGGGCGTACGTGGCCCCGGCCGCGGCCGCGTCCGTCGGCTGGTCGAGCGGGTGGGGCGGGTCGTCCTCCGGCGGCGGTGGGGGCGGCGGCTTCAGCGGCGGCGGCGGCGGGGGAGGAGGGGGAACCGGTGGCGGGGCCGGTTAGGCCGGGACGCGGCCTGATCCTGCTGCTCCTGCTGGCCTTCGGGATCCCCATCGCCGGCACGCTCATCCCGCTGTGGCTGGCCTTCGCCGGCACCAAGTCCTACGACTTCCCCCGGGTCGAGATCGATGCCACCGTTCGTCCCGACGGCGCCCTCGAGCTCGTGGAGCGTCGGACCTTCGACTTCGACGGCGAGTTCTCGTTCGCCTTCTTCACGATCGCGTGGCCGCCCGAGCGGATCGAGGGGTTCACGGTCTCCGAGGGCGGCCAACCGATCCCCGTCGAGGAGGAGTCGACGCCCGGCGGGTTCCGGGCCCGGTGGGGGTTCGAGGCCGAGGACGAGGAGCGGACGTTCCGGATCTCGTACACGGCCCGGTGCGCGGTCAACGTGTATCGCGATACCGCCCACCTCAACTGGCAGTTCATCGGCACCGGGTGGGAGGTCCCGACGGAGTCGGCCCAGGTGCGGGTGCGGTTCCCCGGCCGGGTCGTCGGCGCGCCGGCCTCGCTTCGACCGACCGGGCCGTGCCCATCCGACCCGGTCGCGGCGACGTCGGCCGAGGCCGTACCGCTGACCCGCGGCGAGGTGCTGGCCTGGGGCCACGGGCCGCTCCAGGGCGACGTGCGCATCCCCGAGCCGGACCTCGTGGTCCTCGAGGTGGCCGACGTGCCCGCGTTCACGTTCGTCGAGGCCTCGATCCTGTTCCCCAAGGACGTGGTGCCGTTTGCCTACGAGGCGCCCCTCGACCAGCGAACGTCGATCCTCGAGCAGGAGCGACGGTTGGCCGAGGAGGCGAACGCCGAGCGGCGGGCGCTCCTGGCCGCGGAGCGCCGGCGGAAGGAGGCCAAGCGCGTCGTCTGGGGGCTCCTGCTGGGGATCCCCGCGGCCATGGCCGCTCTGCTGGCGATCTCGAAGTGGCGAGACCGGGTGCCCGGCGTCCCCCGCCTCCTCCAGGAGCCGCCCGAGGAGATCCACCCGCTCGAGGTCGCCGAGATGATGTCCTCGTACCGGGGGATCCTCAGGCCCCAGGCGGCGTACCGCACCGAGCTGCTCCACCTCGTCGGCGAGGGCGCGCTCGAGATGGCGGCGCGCGGCCGGGTCACCGACCCCGAGGACCTCACGATCCGGCTTCGGGAGCGTCCCGCCGGCGGCGTCGACCGCGAGTTCGTCGATGCCCTGTTCGGCGGCGACGGGTCAAGCGAGCTGTCGCTCGACGAGATGGGGAAGTCGCAGGCCCGCGGGAAGCGGTTCCAGAAGTGGTGGACGGGGCTGGCCGCTCAGGGGATGAGCCTCCGTGTGGCCACCGGTCGCTGGGAGGGCAAGCTGACCGCCCTGCTCGGGGTGGGCGGCTTCGTCTACGGGATCTGGGCGGCGTCGAGGACGCCGGGGCCCTTCGCGCTGTGGCTGCTTCCCGTCTCGCTGCTCGGCATGTTCGCGGTGCTGATCCCGATGGAGCGCCGGGTCCGTCCGGAGTTCCGTGAGCGGGTGGCGGGGTGGAAGGCGTTCCGCCGGTTCCTCCGCCGGTTCTCGTCGCTGCCCGACGCGCCGGCGATAGCGGTGGTGATCTGGGAGCGGTACCTGGCGTACGCCGTCGCCCTCGGCGTGGCCGACCAGGTCGAGAAGCAGGTGAAGGCCCTGGTCCCCGAGGAGGAGCTGCCGGCGCCCTGGGTCGG
>JBQGDK010000080.1:0-3705 GCA_052039025.1 Actinomycetota bacterium | reverse complement strand
GCCGCGATCGTCACGATGGCGCCGCTCTCCCGGTGGGCTCGGGCCATCGGCTCGAGGTCGAAGTCGATGATCGAGTCGGTGGGGAACACCAGCGCCGGACGGTCCAGGTCCCAGTGCTCGAGCAGGCGCAGGGCGGAGTCGGCGCTCCCGGTCGACATGGCGTCGAACTTCACCGGCGAGTACTGCACGTCGACCCCGAGCGTCTCGCCGTAGCCGATCAGCACCTTGATCTGGTAGCGGTTCTCCTTGCCGTGGGCGATCAGGTAGTACTCCTTGATGCCCTCGGCCGAGAGGATCTCCAGGACCCATCGGATCAGCCGGCGGCCCAGGAACGCCATGGCCGCCTTCGACCGAAGGTAGCCCGGCGCCTTCAGGGTGAGGGGGCGGGCCCGGACGCCCTGGCCCCCGGCCAGGCCCACGCCGACGATGTCGGCCACGTCCGCATAATAGCGAGGGCCGGTGCGATCAGGCCGTGAAGGTGGCCCGGAGCACGGCTCGGCCGGTGGCGTCGACGACCACGAGATCGCGGGCGCCGGAGAGGTCGGCGAAGAACCGGTACCGGGCGTGCTCCCCGGCGCCGGAGGGCCGGAGCCGGCCGACCTCGAGCCGCCGCCCGGCCGGGGACACCAGGAACGCCAGGTACGGCTCGCCGTCCTCGGGCAGGCCGCCTGCCACCACGAGCACGAAGTCGCGGTCGTCGTCGGCGTCGTACAGGATGGCTCGACCGCCGGCCTCGCCGGCGGAGGCCGTCAGCGCGGCCGACAGTACCGGCGTGGGACCGCCCACGCCCTCGAGGACCTCCTGGAACCGCCGGGCCGCGGCCTCGGCCCGCTCGCGAGCGGTGGCGGCGGCGTCCTCGGCCCTGCGGACCCGCCCGGCCATGGCCCCCACGACGCCCACGGAGACCACCGCCACGACCGCCGCCAGGAGGATGGCCGCACGGGGGGCGCGGCGACGGGACCGCGTCGCCTTCCCGGCGACGGCGCCGACCACCCCCTCCTCCAGGCTCGGCGGGGGGGCGGCGGGCCGGGACAGCCCCAGCACCGCGGCCCCCTCGGCGAGCTCGCCGGCCTCCTTCCGGCACCCGGCGCACCAGCCCAGGTGCTCGGACACCGCCCGCCGCCGGGGCTCGGGAAGGACGCCCAGCGCGTGCTCGGCGAGCTCCTCGCGCACGGCGACGCACTCGCGGGTCATCCCTCGACCTTCCCGTGGATCCGCCGCAGCTTGATCAGCGCCGTGCGCAGCCGGGTCTTTACCGTGCCGAGAGGGATCCGGTCGGCCTCCGCGATCTCCCGCGCGGTCCATCCCCGGAGGTACGCCAGGTGCAGGAGACGGCGCTCGGCCCCGGAGAGGTCGGCCAGGGCCCGCCGAAGATCCTCCCGGGCCAGGAGGGCATCCTCGTCGTCGGTCCCACCGGCCTCGACGAGCTCGTCGAGCCCGTCGACGGCCGTGGGGGTCCGGCCGGACTCACGCCGAAGCCGGTCCACGGCGAGGTTGTGAGCGATCGTCATCAGCCACGTCGACAGCCGGCCCCGGGCCGCGTCGTAGTGCCCCCCCTTCCGCCACGCCGCCAGGAACACGTCCTGGGTGAGCTCCTCGGCGGCCCCGGCGCTGCCCAGCATGCGGAGGCCAAGTCCGAACACCGGCCGGCCGAACCGGCCGTACAGGTCGCGGACGGCTTCCTCGTCTCCGGTGATCAGCCGGCGCATCAGCTCCTGCTCCGCCTCGGGGGTGAGCGGGCCCGGGGGCTCGGTCACCGGGTCTCCCGTGATGGTGATACGAGGGCGGCTGGGCCGGGGATTGTCACGCCTCGGCGCCGGCCGCCGCGGTCAGCCGGCACACCCCCCGCTCGGCGAACGGCCGGAACTCCCCGAGGGCCATCGGCGGGCGGATCCCGCCGAGCATCCCCTCGACGAGCCCGCGGTGGAGCGAGCACACCAGATCCCGGTAGTCGTCGGCGAGGTCCCGGAACGGGCATGCCCGGAGCGTGACCTCGACGGAGCGGCCGCTCCTGCGGAACCGGGGCTCGAAGCCGGCCTTCGACATGGCCTCCTGGACCCGGGCCAGGTTCTGACGGGCCGGCAGGCGGACCCCCGGCTTCGGCCCCCCCTGGGTGACCAGATAGCGGCCCCACTCCCGGGCGAGATCGGTGGCCCGCCCGATGTCCCGCTTGGTCCGGAGGAGGCCGCACAGCATCTCGGCCAGGAGCCGGTAGTCCCGGCCCTCGTCCCCCACCGGCTCCACGGCCCGGTACTGGGTCTGGGGCCGGCCGACCCCCGCGGTCCGCCGGAGCTGGTGGGTCACGAGCGCGGCCTCCTCGAGACGGCGCAGGTGCGGGCGGAGCGTGTTCGGGTGGAGGGACAGGCGGCGGGACATCTCGCTGACCGACACGGGCCGGTCGACCAGGCGGAGGTAGCGGTACAGGCGGAACCGGGTGTCGTCGGCGAGCGCCTTATGGATCTCCGGGCCCTTGGTGGCCACCGTCGCGCCTCCGGTTCGGGGACGAGCCGATACTATGGGTTCGTGGCCACAGAGGAGCAGATCCGCGCCGCGCTGCGGAACGTGCTCGACCCCGAGATCGGCAAGCCCATCGAGGACCTCGGGATGCTGAAGGGCATCGAGGTCTCGCCGGAGGGCGACGTCCGGGTGTTCGTCCTGCTCACGATCGCCGGCTGCCCCCTCCGCGACCGGATCAACCAGGACGTCACGGCCGCCGTGGCCCCCCTCGACGGCGTGCGCAGCGTCCAGGTCGCGCTGGGGGAGATGACCGGGGACCAGCGGGAGTCGCTGGTGAACCAGCTCCGGGGCGGCCAGCCCGAGCAGCAGACCTTCTTCACCTCGGGCGACACCGAGGTGATCGCGGTGGCCTCGGGCAAGGGCGGCGTCGGCAAGTCCTCGATCACGGCGAGCCTGGCCGCGGCCATGGCCGCAGAGGGCCAGCGGGTGGGGGTCCTCGACGCCGACGTGTGGGGCTTCTCGATCCCCCGGATGCTCGGCGTGTCGGGCACGCCGGTCGGGTTCAACAACATGATCCTGCCGCTCGAGGCCAACGGCGTGAAGGTGATCTCGATGGGGTTCTTCGTGTCCGACGAGACCCCGGTGATTTGGCGGGGGCCGATGCTCCACAAGGCCCTCCAGCAGTTCCTCGGCGACGTGTACTGGGGCGACCTCGACGTCCTGCTCGTGGACATGCCGCCCGGGACCGGCGACGTGTCGCTGTCCCTGGCGTCGTTCCTGCCGAGCGGGTCCATGCTCGTGGTCACGACGCCGCAGGAGGCCGCCAGCAAGGTCGCGGAGCGGGCCGGGCGCATGGCTCAGCACCCGAACGTACAGCTGAAGCTCCTCGGGGTGGTCGAGAACATGTCGGGGTTCGTGTGTCCGCACTGCGGCGAGATCACCGAGATGTTCGGCTCGGGCGGCGGCCGGGCCACGGCGGACGCCCTGGGCGTGCCGCTCCTCGGCGCGGTGCCGATGCAGGTCTCGCTGCGCGAGGGTGCCGACCTGGGCCGGCCGGTGGTGCTCCACGAGCCCGACTCCCCTGCCGGCGCCACGCTCCGGGACATCGCCGGCGATCTCCTCCGGCGAACCAAGACGCGGGTGGGGAAGTCGCTCCCGCTGACGGTCGCCCCCCGCTAGGAGCCTAGGGCTCGGGCGGGGGCGTGAAGTCGGTGGTCCGCTCGCCGTCGCCGGAGCCGATCGCCGCCG
>JBQGDK010000079.1:0-1658 GCA_052039025.1 Actinomycetota bacterium | reverse complement strand
TGCCGAGGCGCTCGGCGAGGCGCTCGACGACGCGAGCGCCCACGTTGTGGCGGGTGCCGGCGTATCGTTTCCCCGGGTTCCCCAGCCCGGCGACGAGCCAGGCGGTCAGTTCCTAGCCCTCGTCGCCGCCAGGGGCCTCGGCGGCGGGGGCACCCTCGCCCTCGGCGGCGGGGGCCTCCCCTTCCGGCGGTGCCTCGCCCTCGGGCACCTCGCCCTCGGCAAGCTCCTCCTCCGGAACGGCCTCTTCGGGCACCTCGAGAACCGGCGGCGGGACCACCGACACGATCGACTCCTCCGCCGGAGTGAGGACCGTGAGGTGCTGGGGGACCCGGAGGTCGGAGACGTGGAGCGAGTCGTTGATGGCCAGCTCGGAGATGTCGGCCTCGATCGACTGCGGCACCTGGGTGGGGAGGCACTCGATGCGCAGCTCCCACAGGTGGTGCTCGACCACGCCGCCCTCCTTCACACCGACGGACTCGCCCGTCAGGTGGATCGGCACGTCGACCTGGATCGCCACATCCCGGCGGATCCGGAGGAAGTCGACGTGGAGGAGGCTGCCCTTGACGATGTCGCGCTGGACCTCTCGGGGCATCGTCAGGTACGTGTCGCCGTCCACGGCCAGGTTGATCAGCACGTTCGTCCCGGCGTCGGTGTGGAGAGCGTGCCACAGCTGGAGCGCGTCCACGGCGAGCCGCATCGGCTCGACCTCGGGACCGTACAGGACCGCGGGGACCTTGCCGGCGGCCCGGATCTTCCGCGCAGCGCCCTTGCCGACCGCGTCGCGGGACTCGGCCGCGAGCTTCACCTCAGCCATGGGACAACAATCGTAGCAGGGCGGTCGGCAGCCCGACCGCCGCTATCCTGGGCCGATGCTCCCGCCCGAGGATCTCGGCCCGGACCCTCAGGCGAGCAGACGAGGACGGGCGGCCCGGATGGTTCGCCGCTCCGTGCTCGATGTGACCCCCCTCCGGATCTCACGAGACTTCCGGCTGCTGTGGTTCGGCGAGCTCGTTTCGCACACGGGCCGCATGATCACGCTGGTCGCCCTCCCCTTCCAGGTCTACGAGGTAACCCGCTCGGCGCTGGCGGTCGGGATGATCGGGCTGGTCCAAGTGATCCCCCTGGTGCTGTTCTCCCTGGTCGGAGGGGCCGTGGCCGACGCGATGGACCGCCGCCGCCTGCTGCTCCTCTCCCAGATGGGGTCGATGGCGGCGTCCCTCCTGCTGGTCGGGAGCGCGATGGTGGATCGCCCGCCCCTGTGGTTCCTGTACCTGGCGGCGGGGCTGGCGTCGGCATCCTCGGCCTTCGACGCGCCGGCCCGTTCCGCCGCCGTCCCCAACCTCGTGCCCAGGGACCGGCTCGCCTCCGCCATCGCCCTCAACCAAGTGCTGTTCCAGGTGACCGACGTGGCCGGGCCCGCCATCGGGGGGCTCATCATCGCCCGCTTCGGGCTCGCGTGGGCCTACGGGATCGACGCGGTCACGTTCCTGGCGGCGATCGGCGCGGTCCTGGCCATGCGGCCGATGCCCCCGGCACGGGAGGGCGCCAGGCCGCCCGTCTTCCGGGCCGTCCGCGAGGGCTTCAGGTTCCTCAAGGGCCGCCGGGTGCTCCTGTCGACGTTCATCGTCGATCTCAACGCGATGATCTTCGGCATGCCC
>JBQGDK010000078.1:0-3505 GCA_052039025.1 Actinomycetota bacterium | reverse complement strand
GCGGGCCCTGGACCGGTTCGAGGACGGCGTCTTCCTGGTCGACCTGAGCGCCGTGGTGGATCCCGAGCTGATCCCCTCGGCCGTCGCCGCTACGTTGGGCGTCCGGGAGGACCCGGTCCGCGGGTTGCTGGAGTCCGTGGCGGTCCACCTCCGGGACCGCGAGGAGCTCCTGATCCTGGACAACGTCGAGCAGGTGGTCGAGGGGGCCCCGGCGGTGGAGCGGCTGCTCGACGGGGCTCCTCGGCTCCGGGTCCTGGCGACCAGCCGGGTGCCTCTCCGACTGGCCGGCGAGCGCGAGTACCCCGTTCGCCCCCTGGCCCTGCCCACGGCCGAGGAGGTCCGCTCCCCGAGCGCCCTGAGTGACTGCGAAGCCGTGATGCTCTTCGTCGAACGCGCCGCGGCCGTGCAGCCGCGGTTCCGGCTCACCGACGAGACCGCCTCCGACGTCGCCGCGATCACCGCCAGGCTCGACGGGCTTCCCCTGGCCATCGAGCTGGCGGCCAACCGGATCAAGGTGCTCGCGCCGGCCGAGCTCCTGAAGCGCCTGGAGCGACGGCTCTCTCTCCTGACCGGCGGCACGCGCGACGCGCCCGAGCGCCATCGGACCCTTCGAGCCACGATCGAGTGGAGCCACGACCTCCTGGAGCCTCAGGTCCAGCGGCTCTTCGCCCGCCTGGCCGTCTTCGCCGGAGGGTGGACGCTCGGGGCCGCCGAGGCCGTTTGCGGTCGGGGCCTCGAGGTTCTCGACGGGCTGACGGCCCTGGTCGACCACAGCCTGGTGGGCTCCCGGGTCCCCGCGCGATTCCGCATGCTCGAGACGATCCGGGAGTTCGCCACAGAACGCCTGGAGAGGTCCGGTGAGGAAGACGAGCTCCGACAACGTCACGCCTGGAACGTCGTGGACACGGTCGAATCCACCGAGCCCGACGTCCTCATTGACCCCGCGTCGCTCGACCGGTTGGAGATGGAGCACGACAACATCCGGGCAGCGCTCCGATGGTCGATCGATCGTGGCGACGCCGAGGCCGGGCTCCGGATCGCCGGGTCCTCATGGCGCTTCTGGCAGCTCCGTGGGCATCTCGCCGAGGGGCGGCAGTGGGTCGAAGACGTGCTGGCGTTGCCCGGGGCCGCCGAGAGAACCGCGGCCCGGGCCAAGGCCCTGGGAGCCCTCGGCAGCCTGGCGTACTACCTGCGCGATCCGGAGCACGTGGCGGGGCCGTACGAGGAGAGCCTGACCATCTCCACCGAGCTGGGGGACCGGGAAGGAGAGGCAGAGGGCGCGTACAACCTGTCCTTCGCGCGCCTGCTGGTCGGGAATCTCACCGGAGCGAGGGATCTACTGCTCCGTGCGGAGGAGATCCATCGAGCCAACAACGATCCAGTTCGACTGGCCCAGGTCCAGGCCGCCCTGGGACATGTCTCGCTCATGGAGGGCGACCTCGACCGGGCGGAGCATCTGATCCGCGACGCCCGAGACGACTTCCAACGCGCCGGGCACACGTGGGGGGTCGTGCTGACCTCAGGAGAGCTCGCCAGCGTGGCCCTCCAGCGAGGCGACCTCGAGGCAGCCAAAGTGGCCACCCTCCGGTCCCTCGACGGCGCGGAGGCCATGGCGGCCGGGGACTGGAGCGCCGTGGCCATCCAGGGCCTGTCGGTCCTGGCGATCAAAGAGGGCGATGTGGAGCGAGGCCTGCGCCTGGCCGGCGCGGCGGATCGTCTCAGGGAGAACTCCGGCGGTGAGGCTCCACCGGCCATCGTCGGGCTCGAGGATCCGCTGGCGATGGTCAGGGACCGGGTGCCCCCGGAGCGGGCCGACGCCCTCTGGAACGAAGGGCGGGCCATGGACTGGGACGAGCTGATCGCGTACGCCCGTCAGGAGGACTAGCGTGGGCCGCCGCCTCAGGTCCGCACTGCGGATCCGGCCGGGGGAGGAGCAGTTGGTGCTCCGGATGCTGGCCGTGATGTTCGTCGGGATGGCCGGCGCGGCGATCGGGGCCAGCGGGGTCGAGTCGCTGTTCTTCGCCCGGTTCGGGCCGGACTTCCTTCCCTACCTGTACGTCGCGCTGGGGCCCCTGACCTTCGCGGTGATGGCGGGGATGTCGATGCTGCTCTCCGGGCAGGCCGTGCGGGTGCTGACCCGACTGCCGCTGGCGCTGGCCGGGGCGCTGGTGGCCGCGCGGGCGGCCCTGACCCTCGATCTCCGGTGGATCTACCCGGCGCTGTGGCTCGTGATGATGGTGGTGTGGACCTGTCAGGTGATGGGGTCCTGGGGGCTGGCCGGGGCCGTCAGCGACACCAGACAGGCGAAGCGGCTCTTCCCGTTGTACGGCGCCGGCCTCATCACCGGCGGCGTCGTGGGCGGCCTGGCCACCGGGCCGATCGCAGCCCTGATCCACGCCGAGAACCTGCTGGTGGTGTGGGCGGGCGCCCTGGTGGCGGCCGGCGCGGTCGCGCTCGGCCTGGCCCGAGCGGTCCCGGCCGCCCGCCACCGTCGGCGTTCGAGCGGGGCCCTCCGCCAGCTCGGCGACGGCTTCCGGGACGTGTGGACGTGGCCGCTGCTTCGGTGGATGTCGGCGAGCCTGATCCTGTTCGCGGTCCTCTACTTCACGCTGTCGCTGCTCTTCGCAGAGTCGGCCACGGCGCGCTACCCGCGGGCCGACGATCTCGCCGGGTTCCTGGGTCTGTTCATGGGGGTGTCGAACGGGGCGGCGTTGCTCGTGTCGCTGCTCGTGACGAACCGGCTGTTCGCGCGGTTCGGCCTCCCCACGATGGTGATGGCCCTGGCAGCGATCTACGTCGTGGGGTTCTCCGCGCTCACGGTCACGACGGCGTTCGGCGCCCTGCTGGCGTTCCGTCTGGTGCAGATGGTGTGGGTGAACGGGGTATGGGCCACGGGCTGGCAGGCCCTGTTCAACGTGGTGCCGGCCGAGCGCCGGGCCCGGACCAGGACGTTCATGGACGCCGGCCCCCTCCAGGCCGGCATCGTCCTGGCCGGGGCCCTGCTGCTGCTGGCCGACCGGGTGCTGAGGCCGACGCACCTGGCGATCGTCGGCGCGGTCGCCGGGGCGGCCGTCCTGGTGACGATGTGGCGGGCCCGCCGGGCCTATGCCGGCGCCCTGGTCGAGGCCCTGCGCAGCGGGAACCCGGACGTGTTCCGGCCCGACGAGGAGCCGTTCGGCGGCTTCCGGGACGACGCCGACGCCAGCCGGGCGGTGCTGGCCGGCGCGGCCGATCCCGACCCGGCCGTCCGCCGGGTGTCGACGGCGATCCTGGCCGAGGCGGCGGTGCCCGGGGCGGCGACGGCCCTGGAGCCGGCGCTGGCCGACGACGACCCCCAGGTCCGGGCGGCGGCCGTCCGCGGGCTGGCCCGGGCCGGAGCCGCCGATCGGACCCGGGGCCTCCTGGAGGACCCCGACCCCGATGTCCGGGCACGGGCGGCCGGGGCGCTGGCCGGCGACCCCGCCGCCGAGGCGACACTGCGGGCGATGGACCGGGACCCTCGGCC
>JBQGDK010000077.1:0-2699 GCA_052039025.1 Actinomycetota bacterium | reverse complement strand
GATTTCGCGATCCTCCGGGGCGACCCGTCGGACGGGCTGCCCGGGGTCCCCGGGGTCGGCGAGAAGACCGCCCGGGCCCTGGTGCTGGCGTACCCCTCCCTGGAGGCGATGGAGGAGGACGCCCGGGCCGCCAAGGCCAGGGCCGGCCCGCTGCGGGGCTCGCCGGCGCTGAAGGCCAGGGTCCGCGACGCCGCCACCTACCTCGAGGCGATGCGCGAGGTCGTGCCGATCCGTACCGACCTCGAGCTCGAGGTCGAGCCGGGCACGCGGGACGACGGCCGGCTCGACGAGTTGGCGGAGCGGTGGGGCCTCACGGGGCCGGTACGGCGGCTCCGCGAGGCGCTGGAGGCCTGACGGCGCGGGCACGACGGACCAGGTGCCGGCACCGGCCCGGGCCGACCCTGGTGGCGCCCCGGCGCTCGAGCAGCTCGAACAGCTCGTGCCGCTGGGACAGCGCGGCGATCGCCACCACGTCGCCCTCGCTGGCGTTCGACAGCATCCATCGCAGGCCGGCGACCTCGTCGGGGAAGTCGGGCACATCGACGGCCCCGCCGTCGAGGGCGCCGCCGCGCAGGCGGGCCACGACGTCCTCGGGATCGCGGCCCCGGAGGTAGCGGTGGAGCTCCACCACCGCCACGCGGTCGGCGCCTCGAGCGGCCCGGTAGCCGACCGCGTGCATGATGTCGTCGCTTCGGTCACCCGCCGATCCATAGGCGATCCACACGCTCGCGCCGGGCGCCCGGAGGCCCCGGCAGATCTCGACCAGCCCCTCCATCCCGGCCTCGTTGTGGGCGTAGTCGACCACCACGACCCGGCCGTCGTGCTCGAACAGGTTCGCCCGTCCCGGGTTCCGTTCGGGATCGAGCACGAAGCTCCGGAGGCCCCGCACGACCTCCACACGCGAGAGCCCGACACCGAGGGCGGCGGCGGCCGCGGCCATGGCGTTCTGGACGTGGACCGTGGAGATGCCGGCCAGCGTGACCGGCACGTCCTCCAGGGGCACCAGCGGCACGATCGAGCCGGGCCGGAGGAGCGCCAGCCGTCCATCGATCGGAGCGATGGCCCGGCCCCCCTCCGCGAGGACCGCGCGGAGGGCCGGGTGGTCGGGGTCCATCGAGAACAGGAACGGACGGCCGCCGGCCGCCCGGCGCATCGCCAGGACCCGCGGATCATCGGCGTTCAGCACCGACCAGCCTTCCGGGCGGACGATCCGGGTGATCGCCGCCTTCACCTCGGCGAGCTGGTCGAGCGTGACGATCCCGTGGAGCCCGAGGTGGTCCGCCGACACGTTCGTCACCACGGCCACGTCCGCGTGGGCCGCCCCGATCCCCTTCAGCAGGATCCCGCCCCGGGCCACCTCCAGCACGGCCGCATCGACGCCGGGCTGGCTGAGAGCCATCCCGGCACCGCTTGGCCCGGAGTACTCGCCCTCCTCGACCAGTCGCCCGTTCAGGTAGACCCCGTCGGTCGAGGTGTACGCGACGGTCCGGCCGGCCGCGCCGAACAGGTGAGCCAGGAGCCGCACCGTGGTCGTCTTGCCGTTCGTGCCGGTGACGGCGATCACCGGGACGTGCGGCACCGGCAGGGACGGACCGGGCCCGGGCTGGACCCGGGCCAGCCTGGCGGCCCGCTCGCTGAGGAGGTCCCGGAACGGCCGCCGAGCCCGCAGCGCCACGCCGAGGAGGTCGGCCACCTCCCGGCCCAGCGCCTCGGCGGCGGCCCGGCGCCGCCACGGGAACGCCACCACGATGTGGTCCGGCTCGGCGCCGGGCCGGCTCCGCACCCCGATCCGGGAGCCGGCGGCTGTGGCCAGGGAGCGCGTCACGTGCGCGGCCACCCGCGCCACGAACCGACGTCGTTGCTCGGTCCGCGGCTCGCCGGGCCGCGCGGTGCCCGGGAGCCGGATCCGCCGGGCCAACGCGGCGGCCCGCCGCTCGTTCGCGGCGAGCCATCCGGGCACGGCCAGCGTCAGCTTGATCGCGGGGCGGGTGAAGTACAGGTTCGGGCCCTCCAGGACCCTGATCTCCACCACCCGGACCGCGGCCCGGCCCACCATGCCGGGACTATGTCACGAACGCGGGCGGCCGCGGATCGTCAGCGCACGGACCTGAAGATCCGCAGGGCCCGCCGCAGCTCCGGCGGGAGGTCGACCCGGGGCCCGAACGTGCCCGCCGCCATGGCCTCGGCCAGCCCGCCGGTCGAGGCGGGGTCCATGGCAGCGATCTCGCCGGCGTGGTCGTCCCCGGGCGACGGCAGCGGTGCCAGCGGGGCGGCCACCGGCCCGCCGATCCCCTCTCCCTTGTCCTTGCCCTTGAGGATCAGCACGGCCGAGCTGACCTTCCGCTGTCCCCCGTCCGACGGGCGGTTGACCACGGTCAGCCCGCCCTTCCTCCCACGGACCACCATCGTGCTCGACCCCCCGCCGTCGAGGTTGATGGCGAAGGCGGCATTCAGGCCCAGCATGATCTTGGCCAGTCGCACCAGCGTGACCCCCTTCGAGCCCTCCCGCCGACCGTCGACCACGACCATGAGGATCCGACCGGTGGCCGTCACGCCGATGGACGTCCGCGGATGGACGTTGCAGATCGAGGTGGTGCACGGCTTCGGGACCACGTTGACCCCGTTCTCCAGCAGCAGGGGGTTCCCGCCCACGGTGTCGAGCACCCCGGGGAACCCGATCGACCACGTCAGCGTGACGG
>JBQGDK010000076.1:0-3761 GCA_052039025.1 Actinomycetota bacterium | reverse complement strand
CAGCCGTGGCACGCCGGGATGGGCCGGCACACCTCCCGGCCGAGATCCATCAGGGCCTGGTTCCACGAGCCGGGGTCCCGCCGGTCGAGCCAGGCGGTGGCTGCCGCTCGGATCCCCGCGGCGGGCGCCTCGTCGCCCCCCCGCCGGGCCCGGGACACGACCCGGCGCACGTTCGTGTCGATCGCCGGGACGGGGACCCGGTGACCGATCGAGGCCACGGCCGCCGCCGTGTACGGGCCCACGCCCGGGAGCCGGGCCAGCTGCTCGGGGTCGGCCGGCACCCGGCCCCCGTGCTCCCGAACGACGGCCCGGGCCGCCTCGGACAGCGCCGCGGCCCGACGGTTGTACCCGAGCGACCCCCACGCGCGAAGCACGTCCGCGCGCGAGGCGCGGGCCAGCGCTCGAACGGTGGGGAAGCGCCGCAGGAACGACCGGTACGCCGGCGCCACCCGGGCCGCCTGGGTCTGCTGGAGCATGACCTCGCTGACCAGCACGCGGTAGGGGTCCCGCGTCCCCCGCCACGGGTAACGACGGCGGCGGGGCCGGTACCATTCGAGGAGCGCCCGCCGGCTCATGCCAGCCCCGACCGGCGCCTGGTTCTCTCGAGCACCTCGATCCCCCCCGTCTGCTCGTCCCACCCAATGATCAGTGAGTCCGTGAACGACGGGCAGCACCCAGGGTCGTTCTTCCGGTATACGTGGTACTCGAACCGCAGCCGGTTGCCCCGGACCTTCACGACGTCCCCTCCGCGCGCAGAAGCCCGATAGAACTCGGTAGCCAGCGATCCTTCCTCCCCCATCGACAGAACCCACACCTCCAGTGGTCCCTCGGCCGCCCCGAACGTCTGGATCCCCACCACGATCTCGGGACGGCCGTCGCCGGCGAAGTCGAGCAGCCGCAACCTCCTCACGGACTGGCTGACGAAT
Organism: Actinomycetota bacterium; assembly: GCA_052039025.1. Taxonomy (GTDB): domain Bacteria; phylum Actinomycetota; class UBA4738; order UBA4738; family CALAEC01; genus CALAEC01. The sequence goes on along the minus strand of JBQGDK010000076.1, from coordinate 2,835 downwards.
CCCTCCTCGGGCGGGATCAGCATCTGCTCAGGGGCGCCGACGCCGGGCGGGGCGTTCCCCGTGGCATCGAACACGCGGACCCACCCCGTCTCGTCGCGCCTGAACACCTCGAGGTACGAGACAGAGGCCCCGCGGCGCCGCTCGACCGACGTCACCACCAGGTCATCGATGCCGTCTCCGTCCAGATCTCCGGACCGGACCCACATCGGCTCCGTTCCGATCCGAACGAGATCCCTCACCGTTCGCTCCAGCGAAGGAGACGGCAGACGCGACGGCTCCTCAGCATCCTCGACCCCGTTCGGGCATACGGCCGCCAGGATCGCGAGCACCACGCCGGCCACCATGCGCACGACGCGATGCTACGCCGGGGTAGCCGCTTCCCTAGACCTTGGTTTCCAGCAGGCGGCGGTTCAGCTGCCGGAGCTGGCGGACCTCCAGGAGTCGCATCGCCAGCCACGCCCCGGCCCCGGCAGCAACCCACGGCTTCCACCGTCCGTCGGCGAGCGCCGCCGAGACGCGCTCGGCCGCCCTCTCCGGCACCACGTTCACCACCGGGCGGATGATCTCGATCGGTTGCGCCGCCCGCCGCCTGCTCCGGCGCCGGCGGGCCAGCCCCAGAAGGACCACGCCCGCTACGCCTCCGCCGACCGCGACCCCCACGGCCCGCTTGGCCCACACGGCGGGCCGGGGCAGACGCCGCTCCAGCTCGCGCATCTCGGCGTCGAGCCGGCCGCGGATGTCCTCGATCTCCCTCACCGTCGCAGCTGCGCTCTGGCCCATTCCACGTCCTCCTTGATCCTCTGCTTCGCCCGCTCGGCCCCCACCGGCTGCCGCATCCTCGTCCTGCCGACGGCTGCGGCCACCCCGGCCAGCAGCAAGACCACGCCCGCCACGATCAGCAGGGCCGCCCACAGCGGCAGAACCAGGTCGAGGGCAGCGGCCCCGGCAGCCAGGAGGAAACCCAGCACGAACATGCCCAACACGCCCGCGCCGGCGAACGCCGCGGCGCCCTGGAGCTTCGCCGCGATCCCCTCGGTGACCTCCTGCCGGGCCAGCTCGACCTCTTTCTTCACCAACAGCCCCACGTCCCCGGCGACCCGCCCGACGAGCTGGGGCGTGCTCAGGTCCTCGGGCCGGCCGTTCCCTGGTCGGTCGGTCCGTCGATCCGTCGGTTCGTCCATCCGGAACCCTCCTCTCTCCTCGATCAAGGCCGCGTTCAACTCGGCCCCGTAGACGTACAGGCGGGCGGCCAGGTACATGATGACCAGTACGCCCACGGTCGTGGCGAACGCGCCGTACACGGGCGCGGACCCCTGCGTCGTCCGTCCTGCGTACCAGGCCCCCAGGAGCTTCAGCGCGTTCCATCCGATCGCCACGAACACCGCCCCCGGCACGAGGTCCGGCCAGGCGGCCCGATCCCGGCGCAGGACCCGGTACGTGACCAGGAACAGCACGACATCCAGGGCGAACGCCACGACCAACCCGAAGCCGCGAAGGACCACCCCGGCCACACCCGCTGCATCCAGGCTCGCCGCAACCGCGCCCAGCGAGGTCGCGGCCAGCCCCACGAGCCCGAGCCCGGCCGTCACGGCCACCAGCCAGGCCTTGCGCTTCAGGCCCCCCATCTGGGGGCCCTCGCGGAACACGATCCGCACGGCGTTCCGCCCGGCCCCCACCACGCCGGTCCCCGTCCACAGGAGACCGGCCAGCCCCACCACGCCGATCGTAACCCGATCCTCCTGGGCCGCCTCCAGGGTCCGCCCGACCAGCGCGTCGACACCCGGTACCGAACGCGTCAGGGCTGCCTCGATCTCGGCCCGGAGGTCGGGGTTGCCCTCGAGCGCGAACCCCACCACCGACACGCCCAGCAGCACCAGCGGGAAGAACGACAGGAACCCGTAGTACGCGATGGCCGCAGCCAGGTACCCGCCGGCGTCGTCCCCGTACCGGTCGGCGGTGGCGCGGCCGATCCGGACGACCCGACTGCGCTTGATCCGCTCGAGCATCTCCCCGATCGTTACCCTCCGCCGCCTCACCGCGAACGGGCCGCTCAAGCCGGATCGGTCTTTTGGCCGATACTCCCGATGGCGGGAGGACGCACGTGCACTGGGACATCAGACTCGCCGAGGCGAACCTGGTCGTGGCCGACCTCCTCGGTGCCGCGATACCGCGCCGGAGGGCCGAGGAGCGGGAGGACGGCGACCCCGAGGGCGACTAGGAACGGCAGACCCCCGAGGGGGAGGGAGCCGTCCTCGGGGGCCTGCACTCGGGCGAAGGGCCGCCAGGGCCCCGTTGGGTCTACCCGGCCACCAGGGGCTTCGGCGGTCCGCCGCACCTGCCTTTCCCCCCGGTGGCACCGCACAAACCAGCCCGCGTGGCCTTCCGCCCCGGATCGAGTGGAAGACCCGCTCGAGGTTCGGGTCGACGAGATCGCCGCCACCGAGCGGGTCCGGGACGCCCGCGACCGGGAATAGGCGCCCCGGGTCCCCGGTTGTGGGCCCACGATGCGGATCGGGATCGGGCTTCCGAACACGATCCCGGACGCCCCGGGTCGGCTCCTGGTCGACTGGGCGCGCCGGGCCGAGGAGCGCGGCTTCTCCACGCTGGCCACCATCGATCGCATCGCCTACCCGAGCTACGAGTCCCTGGTCACGCTGGCCGCTGCCGGAGCGGTCACCGAACGCATCGGCCTGATGACGAACATCCTGCTGTCCCAGACCCGGAGCCCGGTGCTCCTGGCGAAGGAGGCGGCCAGCGTGGATCAGCTGTCGGGCGGCCGCTTCACGTTGGGGCTCGGCGTCGGCTCGAGGCGGGACGACTTCGTGGCCACCGGGC